>CALRNG020000348.1:0-4554 GCA_943369495.1 Rhizobium sp. Q54 | reverse complement strand
TCTGGCGCTTCTGCCGGGGCGGTGAATGCGGTGGCCTTTGCCAGCGGCTGGGCCAAGGGCGGGTCGACCGGCGCCCGCGATGCGCTGGACCGGGTCTGGCGGCGGGTGGGGGAATGCGGGGTGGGGGCGTTGGGCTTTTGCCCCAGCTGGGCCAGTACCGGCATTACCCAGGCCGTGAACAGCGCCGCCCTCGCCATGGCGACCCGGCTGTTTTCGCCCTATGCCCTGAACCCGCTGGGGTTCAACCCGCTGCGGTCGATCCTGGTGGAGGAGGTGGATTTCGCCAGCCTGACCCTGCCCACGGCCCCGGCCCTGCTGATCTCCGCCACCCGCGTGCGCGATGGGCAGCCGCACCTATTCGACAATGCGGCGATCAGCGTCGATTCGCTGCTGGCCTCCACCACCCTGCCGACCCTGCATCAGGCCGTGGAGATCGAGGGGGAGGCCTATTGGGATGGTGGCTATACCCTGAACCCGCCCATCCGCGCCCTGCTGGATGGGCCGGCGGTAGGCCGCCTGCTGGTGGTGCAGGCCATGGGCAACTGCACCGACGACACGCCCCGCACGGTCGCCGCGATTCGCGAGCGCCTAAACCAGATCACCTTTTCCCGCCCTCTGGAGGCGGAAATGGACCTGGTGCGGGAGGTGCTGAAGCGCGGGGAGGGGCCGGAACAGCTCGACCTTCTGTCCATCGACCCGCAGGACCCAACCTTGGGCGACCTGAACGGCCTGCGCATTGACATGGAGTATCTGCTGGCGCTGAAGGCGCACGGGCGGGCGCAGGCGGGGGAGTGGTTGGCTAGATGATAGCGCGAGCTACCTCGCTGCCAGTGAATCGATGAACGCAGTGATCCGGGAAGCGGCCTCGTCCGGGCAGTGCTGTAGCAGCAGGTGCGGGCCTGCCAATGCTCCATGCTGGCAATTGCGGGCCAGCCGGGTCAGGTCTTGGGTCGTGCCTTTCCGTAGAAGCCGATCTTCCAGGGCGGATAGCACCAGGACGGGGATATTCAGCTTGCTGAGCGTCTCTCGCACATCCACGCGCATTGCTTCTCGTGCACGTCCGACAATGACTGTGGGCGCAATCAAGCGCAGCCGATCACGGACCTGCCGTGAAAGGTGAGCGTTCGTGCCATTCAACAGTAACTGATCGATCAAAGTGGCGGGCGGTATCAATCTGCTGGCCAATCCCGTGGTAGCATGCGCGATGGCTGCGATGATCGGTGGCAGGGGGCGGCTAGCAAAGGTTGCAACAAGCACAATACCCCTCAAGCCGGTGGGTTTCAGGGCGGCAAGCGTGACGCAGACCGGCCCAGAGAACGATTCGCCCAGCAAGATGAAATCGCCGTCGGGTAGCTGGCGTGAAACCAGCTGCGTCAGCGCTTCATAATCAAGGTGTACGTCCATCGGATAAGGGATCACTTGAGAGGTGACCCGTGAGGGCAGCCGCTGGGTCAGGGGCTGGAAAAATTGCCCGGACCCGTCAAAGCCTGGAAGCAGCACTAGGTTCATGCATCCTAGTTCCTTCTAGAGAGATCCCCAGACCAGCGCCAACACCTTCCCCGGATTCATGATCCCATCCGGGTCCAGCAGCCCCTTTACCTTCCGCATCAGGTCCAGTTCCACCGGGTCCTTGATGCGGGCCAGTTCTTCGGCCTTGTGATTGCCGATGCCATGTTCGGCGCTGATGCTGCCGCCATGTGCCAGGGCTTGGGTATGGACAAGGTCGGTGATGGCATGCGCATGGGCCAGATAGGCGGCCCCGTTCATCGCCGCTGGCCGGCCGACATTGAAATGGATATTCCCATCGCCGACATGGCCGAACGGGTAGGGCCGGATGCCGGGCATGTAGGCGGTCACCGCCGCCAGGGTCGTGGACAGGAAATCCGGGATACGGCTGACGGGGACCGACACGTCGGTATGGACCGCCCCGCCGATCTTGCGCCCGATCTCCGGCAGGCTTTCGCGAATCAGCCACAGCTTGCGCTGCTGTTCCATACTGTCGGCGAAGATGGCGTCGGTGACCAGTTCCTGGTCCAGGGCGGTTTCCAGCACCGCCTCCACCTGTCCCCGCAATGTCGGCCCGGCCATGCCGCTGCTGGCCTCCAGCAGCACATACCAGGGCGAGGGGGCCGATAGCGGATCCTGATCGCGGCCCAATATCTCCCGCGACCCGTCAAAGGCAAAACGCGGCATCAGCTCAAAGGCCGACAGGCTGTCGCCCGTCCCTGTGCGCGCCAGCCCCAGCAGGGTGACGGCCGCCGCCGGGCTGGGCACGGCGATCAGGGCGGTTTCGATCTGGCGCGGGCGGGGATAGAGCTTCAACGACGCGGCGGTGATAATGCCCAGGGTGCCTTCAGCGCCTAAGAACAGGTGCTTCAGGTCGTAACCGCTATTATCCTTGCGCAGCGTGCGCAACCCGTTCCAGACCCGCCCATCGGGCAGCACTACCTCCAGCCCCAGCACCAGATCGCGGGCATTGCCATAGCGCAGGGTCAGGATACCGCCGGCATTGCTGGACAGGTTCCCGCCCAGCATGCAGGTCCCCTCCGACCCCAGCGACAGCGGGAAGTACCGATCCGCCGCCTGTGCCGCCGCCTGGATATCGGCCAGGATGCACCCGGCCTCTGCCACCATCGTGTAATCCGCTGCGTCCAGGGTGCGGATACGGTTCAGGCGGCCCAGGTTCAGCAGGACCGCGCCCGTGCCCTCCCTCACCACCGTTCCGCCCACCAGCCCTGTATTGCCCCCCTGCGGCACGATGGGCACGCGGCGTTCGGCGCACAGGCGCACAATGGCGGACACCTCATCTGTCGAACCGGGACGCAGGACGGCCAGCGGGTGGCTGTCCTCCCGCCGGCGCCAGTCGAAGGCGTAAGGGGCCATGTCCGCCCCCGTCAGGACGTGTGACGGGCCGATCAGCTCGGCGAAGGCGGACAGCAGGTCGCTCATGTCCGGGGCGCCGCCGCCCGGCGCAGCCGGTCATTAATGGCGGTCCCCAGCCCCTTGTCGGGCACCGGCATGACGGCGATGCCCGACAGGCCGGGCCGGTCCAGGGCGCGCAGCATGGCGAACAGGTTGGACGCCGCCTCTGTCAGGTCGCCATTGTTGGAAAGGTTCAGTCGGACCGCGCCACCGCGCAGGAACTGATCAGGCCCGAAAGCCAGCAGCGCCTCATCCTCGCGCACGCTTGTCGCGTCCAGCCGCACGGGCAGGCCGGGCGCATAATGGCTGGTCATCATGCCTGGTGCCTTCACCCCATCCGCCGCCGTGGCGAGATCGACGGGGCCCAGCACGCTTTCCAGCTCTTCGTGCGTCACCGAACCGGGACGCAGCAGCAGCGGACGCTCGCCGGTGAGGTCCAGCACAGTGGACTCCACACCGATGGCACAGCGTCCGCCAGCCAGGATCAGTTTCAGCCGCGCGCCGCCGCCATCGGGAAATTCCTCCACCACATGCATCGGCGTCGTCGGGCTGACATGGCCCGAGACATTGGCCGATGGCGCCGCGATGGGCCGGCCCGACGCCTGGATCAGGGCGCGGGCAACGGGGTGGGCGGGACTGCGCACCGCCACCGTGTCCAAACCCGCCGACACCAGCAGCGACAAGGGGGCATCGGCGCGGCGCGGCAGCACCAGGGTCAGGGGGCCGGGCCACCACATCTCCATGGCGCGGGCCGCCCGGTCATCGATATGGACCAATGCCTCGGCGGCACCCGCATCGGCCACATGCACGATCAGCGGGTTGAAGCTGGGGCGGCCTTTGGCGGCGAAGATGGCGGCCACCGCCGCATCATTCCCGGCATCGCCCGCCAGCCCGTAGACCGTTTCCGTGGGCATGGCGACCAATCCACCCGCCGCCAGCACGTCCGACGCCTCGGCATAGGCCGCGGGCCCCGGCGGCAGTACGCGCGGCCGGTCGGGATGCGGCGGCGGGGCCGGCGCGTCATGGTGGTGGTTGGGATCGTCGCAGCAATGATCGTGGGGCACGGGACCGGTCCTGAAAATCTCACCCGCCACGATAACGGTGGCGGGCGGTGCGATCACGGGCTTTCCACGCAAAGCCCGGCTGCGTCATTCCACACCCGGCTTCAGCGAGAAGACGATGCCCCAGCCGTCCGGGTCCTCAAAACACACGGCCCGGTTCCGCCAATAGGGGTTTTCCGGCTCTACCGGCACGCCACCGCGCGCCTGTATGGCACCGGAAACGCCTAGAAGGTCGTCGCGGCTGTCGACATAGAGCACCAGCAGATTGTCGCGGGTGGGGGCCGGACAGGGGCTGCCATCCTTATGCTGGGTGAATTCCAGATGCGTGTCCCAGCCCGGCAGGCCGATCATCACCCCGTCATACCCGGCATGGGTGCCATCATCGACCCAGCCGCCGATCACTGACAGGCCGATCACATCGCGGTAGAAGGCTGTGACCGCCGTCAGCTGGTCGGTGGGACGCGCGATGCGGATACGGGTGATGGGAAGATGGCGGGGCCAAGGGGTGCTGGTCATTGATCTGCCTCATGCTGCGGTGCGGCGCTTGCCGCCCGTCCTTCATGTGGGCACA
>CALRNG020000347.1:0-4606 GCA_943369495.1 Rhizobium sp. Q54 | reverse complement strand
AGCTGTTTCCGGTCAACCGAAAACAGCTCTAGGCCGGCTTCCGCTCGGCGTCCATATCAGCGGGCGGGGCCTTTGGCGTCAGGGCCACCAGACCCTCCGCGATCATGCCGCGCGCCGTCTCCCGCTCACCCATCACCACCGTGCTGGCGCCGTTCTGGGTCAGATAGACCACTTCCTCATCGGCATGGGCGCGGGCGATGATGGACAGGCCGGGATTGGCCACCCGCGTCTGACGGATGATCTGGCCCGCTTCGAAGGAACCGGGAATGGCAATGAACATCAGGCGGGCGGCGGACAGGTTCAGGGCGGCCAGCACATCCGGCACCACGGCATTGCCCACCACCACCTCCACCCCCTGCTCCCGCAGGCTGTCGATGCGCTTCTGATTATCCTCCACCACCAGGAAGGGCACGCCTTCCTCCTTCAGCTTGGCAGAAATCAGGCAGCCGACGCGGCCATGGCCGATGATGATGGCGTGGCCGGTCAGGCTGGTGGGCGGGATCGGTTCGCGCGTTGGTTCCGCCAATGCGGCAGGCGCAATAGCATCGCCGCCGCCCGGTTCCAGCCTGTGGCCGAACTTGTCGATCAGCGTGAACATCAACGGGTTCAGCAGGATCGACAGGATGGCACCGACCAGCACCAGATCCTGACCCTCCTGCGGCAGCAGACCCAGATTGACGCCCAGCGCCGCCAGGATGAAGGAAAACTCACCGATCTGCGCCAGGGAGGCGGAGATGGTCAGGGCGGTCCTGCGCGGGTGACCAAAGGCCAGCACGATCAGATAGGCAACCACCGACTTGCCGAACACGATGATCAGGACGGTGGCCAGCACCGGCAGCGGCCGTTCGATCAGGATGGCCGGATTGAACATCATGCCGACCGACACGAAGAACAGCACCGCGAAGGCATCGCGCAACGGCAGCGATTCCTCCGCCGCGCGGTGCGACAGGGGCGATCCTGACAGGACCATGCCCGCGAAGAAGGCGCCCAGCGCGAAGGACACGCCGAACAGGGTGGCCGCGCCATAGGCCACGCCCAGCGCGATGGCCAGCACCGCCAGCCGGAACAGCTCCCGCGAACCGCTATGCGCGACCTCATGCAGGATCCAGGGGATGACCCGCTTTCCCACCACCAGCATCAGGGCCACAAAGGCCGCCACCTTGCCCAGTGTGATGGCGATGACGGTGATCAGTTCGGACCCGGTCAGGGCCGGTGCCGCGGCCACCCCCTCCGCCCCGGTCTTGTCACCCAGCAGCCCCGCCAGCGCCGGCAGCAGCACCAATGCCAGGACCATGGCCAGATCCTCGACAATCAGCCAGCCGATGGCGATGCGCCCCCGCTTGCTTTCCACCAGCCGCCGCTCCTGCAAGGCGCGCAGCAGCACGACTGTGGAGGCAACCGACAGGGCCAGACCAAAGACCAGCCCCGCGCCGATGCTCCAGCCCAGCGCCCAGGACAGGCCCATGCCCATCAGGGTGGCAATACCGATCTGGCCGATGGCGCCGGGGATGGCGATGGCCTTCACCGACATCAGATCCTTGACGGAGAAATGCAGGCCCACCCCGAACATCAGCAGGATGACGCCGATCTCCGCCAGTTGCGGCGCCAGCTCCATATCGGCCACATAGCCGGGCGTGGCCGGCCCGATCATCACGCCGGCCACCAGATAGCCGACCAAAGGCGAGATTTTAAGCTTCTGCGCGATGGCCCCAAAAATGAACGCCAGCGCCAGGGCCGCGACAATCATCGTGATCAGGGGCATATCATGCATGGGAAGCCTGCCTTTCATTCGGGCCCATGACCGAACAGGGTCTTGACCTCTCAACCATTTGATCCAATATCAACCAATATGGTTGAGTTATGCAGGATTACAACCCGTGCCCCATGAGGTTTCTTCACTGATGCTTTCTTCTGCACAATGTCGTGCGGCGCGCGGCCTGCTGGACTGGAGCCAGGAAGAGCTGGCCCAGGCGTCCGGCCTGTCGCGCAGCACCGTGCGCGATTTTGAAAGTGGGCGGCACGAGCCGCACCGGGGCAGCCTTGCCCTGATCCTGCAGACGCTGGCCGCACAGGGCGTCGAACTGATCGCGGCGGCGGATGGGATGGGCGAGGGGGTGCGGTTTCGCACGCGGCCCGCCTGAAGAGCGATCAATCTGCGGGCGGCTTGGGAGAGAACCGACTGCCGGCCCGGCGCACGCGAACAGGCTGAGCGGTGAGACTCCATGCCAATGCATGGCGGGGTTGCGTTCTGCTGTTCGTGCCGTCGACCGCCATGATGTCGGCGAACGTCCATTGCTGGACAGTTCAGACCCCTCAACTGTTCATTTTCGGACAATCATCGACGCCGTGGCATGGCGCGCGCGCCACCATTTCGCCATTTTCGTCACTTTTTGAACAAAACCTCTCTCGCGACTGTCGTGTATTTTCCAGAATGCGGCAAATATCCGGTTGGCACAGCGTTTGCTCTTATAGGTTCATCGAAAGACACGAACCCACGGAGATGAAAATGACGAGCCTGACGAACCAGATCGAAGCCGCCGATGACAACATCGTTGAAAGCTTCTTCGCCTCGCTGCCAACCGCCGCCGACCTGATCGAAGCCGCCGCCGTGCTCGCCATCGGCGCCCTGATGACGCTCAGCCTGCATGTGATGCTGTAACCCGGCGCACCTTACGCCCAACCCATTGAGATCACGGAGAAAACCATGTCTGCCTATATCAACGCCGCCGCCCATGACGCTGATGAAGTCCTGTCCGGCCTGGGTGCCTTTCTGAAGGACAGCGCCAGCGCGATTGAAGCCGCCACGGTCCTGTCTGTCGCCGCCTTCATCGCCATGACCTTGAATGCACTGATCTGATAAGCGGCTCAGGATCAGCAACTCATACGTTACGACCCAGCGTCAGTGCCGGGTCTGGCCCAAAACCCAGGACCCCACGATGGCCGCCCTGGACGCGCTTTCCGCCTCCGGATGGTGCCACTGATACACGGCCATGGCGACATCCAGACAATGCGTATCCGGCACGCCCCGCGACCGCATTTCGCGATAGGCGCGGGTGACAGCAGAGCGGCAGCAATCACCGCTGCCAGCCGCCGGGTGATCCGCACAGGGTTGGCCCAGAAATTCCTTGGGAATGTCCCGGCCCATCCGATCAGACCTTGGAGCCGTGGCCGCCCGGCACATAGGTGCGTTCCACAATGGGACGGTCCTTGCGCACACCATAGAGTTCCAGGCGATGGCCGATCAGGCGGTAGCCCAGCTCGTCAGCGATCTTTTCCTTGATCTTCTCCAGCTCCTCGCTGGAAAACTCCACCACATCGCCGGTCTGCACATCGATCAGATGATGGTGATGCTCCTCCCGCGCCTCTTCATAGCGGGCGCGGCCATCGCCGAAATCCAGGCGTTCGATGACGTTGGC
The DNA here is from genome assembly GCA_943369495.1 of Rhizobium sp. Q54. Taxonomy (GTDB): domain Bacteria; phylum Pseudomonadota; class Alphaproteobacteria; order Azospirillales; family Azospirillaceae; genus Niveispirillum. Next base: position 1,190 of record CALRNG020000347.1, on the reverse strand, counting down.
TTCCTCGAACAGGCGCATGGTGCGATAGACGGTGGCGATGGAGATGTGGGGATCGATCTCCACAGCCCGCCGGTAAACCTGCTCCACGTCCGGGTGGTCTTGGCTGTCCGACAGCACGCGGCTGATGACGCGGCGCTGTTCGGTCATCTTCAGGCCCTTCTGGACGCAAAGCTGTTCGAGGCGGGAGGGCATGTCCGTCGTCTCCGATCCGGTTCTCATGGCGCGTTATGCGCCAAGATATGGACCATCCCGCGCGCCAAGGCGAGAGGGATGGACATCATCATTCGATAAATCCGCCTTATATCGGCGTCAAGGCTGGCTGTTCCCGGCCCAAAAGCCGCAGCAGCGCCGACAGCTGTTCCGGAGTTAGCCTTGCGATGTCGCGGGCCAGAAGATTGGCCACCAACGTATGGTCGGGCGTCAGGCCCGCCGTATCCACGCTCACACGCGGGTCGGACAGGGCGGCCAGCCGCTCCACCTCCTCCGCCGCGTCCCAGATCAGGCCGAAATAGGTGCAGATCTGCCGCAGCAGCATGGGCGAGGGCAAACCCTTGTGCCCATGTTCCAGGGCCGACAGATAGGCTGAGGAGATTTCCAGCTCATCCGCCATCTGTTTCAGGCTGACACCCTTTTCAGCGCGAAGCTGACGGACACGGCTACCAAACGGGGTCATGGGCACCGGGGCGGGATGACGGGATCAGAGAGCCGCAGCATAAAGGCCGAAAGGGTTGGTGCAAAGCCCTGGCTTCCCCACCCGTATGACGGGTGAAAAATCACCAACACATACACTTTTCTGCTTGCCAGCGTCCCGGCCCTACCCCGGAGTGAAATGGCGGACCGCAATCAAGCGATCCGCCATTCGGAGGGATGGACATGCGCAATATGTCCCTTCTCCTGGTGTTCCGGTTACCGATCTGGCGGCGGCGTGTCATCCACGTCACCATCCTGATCGGCCGGGCCTAGGAGTGGGCGGGTCGGTCTAGCCACCGACCCGCCTGCTTACTTTTATACGCCATTGCTTATCCCGAGTCGATAGGTGCTTGACGCCACCCCCGCCGCCCCTTACAACCTCGCCCCTTTTGCCGGGTTGAAGGGTTCAGGATCATGGTGGCGTGCGGGCTGGATTTCGGCACCTCCAATTCCACGCTGGGCGTGGCGGATGAAGCGGGCACGCGCATGCTGTCGCTGGA
>CALRNG020000346.1:0-4622 GCA_943369495.1 Rhizobium sp. Q54 | reverse complement strand
CGCCTCGTTTGAATGCGGCGTGGAACCGTTGGATCGGTATTTTCGGATGCAGGCGGGACAGGATGCCCGCCGGCACATCGCTGCGCCGTTCGTCCTGCTGGATGATGACGACAGGGTGATGGGGTACTACACGCTGTCATCCACCTCGGTTGCCCTGGCCGATCTGCCGGCCTCCGTCACCAAACGGGTACCGCGCTATCCCACCCTGCCGGCCACATTGCTGGGCCGGTTGGCAGTTGACCGCCGACAGCAGGGCCGTGGCCTTGGCCGGCTGATGCTGGCCGATGCGTTGCACCGTGTCTGGCGCAGCGAGATCGCGTCCTTCGCGGTGATTGTCGACGCCAAGGATGATGGGGCCGCCCGCTTGTACGCACGGGAAGGGTTTCAGCCCTTCCCCGACCGTTCGCTGAAACTCTTCATGCAGATGGACACGGTCGCCCACCTGTTCGGGTGATTGCCCCCACCACACAGCTCCCCCATCCACCGCTTGCGCTTCGCCGCGCCCTGCCCCATATCCAGGACCGGCTTCAATGCCACCCTCATTGGATGTAAATCGCAGAGCAAGGTGAGAGAGATGAGCGAGGAACGGCTCAGTTTCCAGGCCGAGGTCAGCCGCCTTCTGGATATCGTGGCGCACAGCCTCTACTCGGAGAAGGAAGTCTTCCTGCGGGAACTGATCTCCAACGCGTCGGACGCGTGCGACCGGCTGCGCTATGCGGCGCTGACCGACGGGTCGCTGCTGGGGGATGATCCCGACTTCAAAATCCGCATCGTCGCTGACAAGGAATCCGGGACCCTGACCCTGATCGACAATGGCATCGGCATGAACCGCCAGGACCTTGTCGACAATTTGGGCACCATCGCCCGGTCGGGCACGTCGGCCTTCGTCAAGAACCTGTCGGGCGACAGCAAAAAGGATGTCAGCCTGATCGGGCAGTTCGGCGTCGGCTTCTATTCCGCCTTCATGGTCGCGGAAAAGGTTGAGGTGTTCAGCCGCAAGGCGGGTGAGGCCGCCGGCTGGCGCTGGGTCAGCGACGGTCAGGGCAGCTTTACCGTGGCCGAGGATGAGGCCGCCCCCGCGCGCGGCACCCGCATCATCATGCATATCCGCGAGGCGGAGACGGAGTTCCTGGAGGAACATCGCCTGCGCCATGTCATCAAGACCTATTCCGACCATATCGCCGTGCCCATCCTGCTGGGCGCCGACACCAGTGACAGTGTGAATGCGGCCAATGCGCTGTGGACAAGGTCAAAGTCGGAGATCACGGAAGAGCAGTACAAGGAATTCTATCACCATGTCGGCCACGCCTATGACGAGCCGTGGCTGACCCTGCATTGGCGGGCCGAAGGGGTGATCGAATATACGGGCCTGCTGTTCGTGCCGCAGCAGCGGCCCTTCGACCTGTTCGATCCGCGCCGCGCCCATCATGTGAAGCTGTATGTCCGCCGCGTCTTCATCACGGACGAGGCGGAAGGGCTGGTCCCGCCCTATCTGCGCTTCCTGAAGGGCGTGGTGGACAGCGAGGACCTGCCGCTGAATGTCAGCCGGGAGATGCTGCAGAACAACCCGGTTCTGGCCAAGCTGAAGGCCGGGATCGTGAAGCGCGTGCTGGGCGACCTGAACAAGAAGGCCGCCGACCCGGAGCAGGCCGCCGATTACGCCCGCTTCTGGGACGCGTTCGGCGCCGTCCTGAAAGAAGGGCTGTATGAAGATTTCGCCCACCGCGACGACCTGCTGAAGCTGCTGCGCTTCCGCACGACGGAGAGCAAAGGCGAGCTGGTCAGCCTGGCCACCTATATCGGGCGCATGAAGGAAGGCCAGGACGCGATCTACTACATCACCGGCGATGAGAAATCGGCGGTGGAGCGCAGCCCGCAGGTCGAGGGCTTCCGCGCCAAGGGCGTGGAGGTGCTGCTGCTGACCGATCCGGTGGATGAATTCTGGGTCGGGTCGGTGCGCGAAACCGAGGGCAAGCCGTTCAAGTCAGTCACGCGCGGTGGTGCGGACCTGTCCAAGATCAAGGGCGAGGACAAGCCGGAGGATGAGAAGAAGGACAAGGCGTCGGATGGCGACCTGTCCTCGCTGACCGCCCTGCTGAAGCTGACCTTAGGCGAGCAGGTCAAGGATGTCCGCCGCTCCGAACGGTTGACCGACAGTGCCGTCTGTCTGGTGGCCGATGATGGCGACATGGATATCCACCTCCAGCGCCTGCTGAAACAGCATGGGCAGTTGGGGGCCGATACCGCGTCCAAGCGGGTGCTGGAGATCAACCCCACCCACCCGCTGATCCGCCGTCTGGCCGAAAAGGCCACGCAGGATGGGGCGGCAACGTCGCTGGAGGATGCCGCCTGGCTGCTGCTGGATCAGGCCCGCATCCTGGAGGGCGAGACGCTGCCCGACCCGCTATCCTTCGCGCGCCGCATGGCGGCGTTTGTGGAGAAGGGTCTGGGCTGATCCGCGACCTGTCCGGTCTCCCCCCGTCATTGTACCAACGGCGGGGGGAGGCCGGACAGCCGCTTGGCGTGGCCAGTGCGCGGACAGAACTGCCCGTCCTGATCCAAGGTCGGGCATTGTTCGGTGGACGCACATCCTTTGCGGCGCTATCAAGGTCCCACCATATGCAACCTGCCGATGGTGGAGCCGCCCCTGTCCTCCCTGCCCGTGCAAGAGCGCCGTATCGCCTGGCTGATGACAGCGGTACAGTTTGTCAGCGTCCTGTCCTTCATGGTCGTCATGCCCTTAGGCCCGGACTATGCGCTGGACCTGGGCATTGATACCGCACGCGTCGGCTGGGTGCTGGCCGCCTATACCCTATCCTCGGCCATCGTCGGTCTTCTGGCGGCCATGGTGCTGGACCGGTTTGACCGGCGACCGGCGCTGGGCATCTGTATGGTGGGGCTGGTTCTGTGCAATGTCGCAGCCGCCCTGTCGTTCGATCTCTGGTCGCTGCTGGCGGCACGCGGTCTGGCGGGCCTGTTCGGCGGGCCGGCAGGCGCCCTGTCGGTGGCCATCGTCGCCGACAATGTGCCTCCTGAAAGGCGGGGCAAGGCCATGGGCATGGTCATGGGTTCGCTGTCGATCAGCGCCGTTCTGGGCGTGCCGGCGGCGCTGGAGCTGTCGCATCTGTTCGGCTGGCGGGTCCCGTTGCTGGCCGTCGCGGGCCTGGGCCTGGTCATCATTCTGGTGTCACTGCGGCTGCTGGGTCCGCAGCGCCTGCATATGACGGGCAAGCCCGTGCCGCTGCGTGAGGCGCCGTCGCATCTGCTGGGCGTGGCGCGCGGCACCTTGCCGGCCCTGGCCTTCGCGCTGTCCTTCATCGCCATCGTGCCCAGCTTCATGCTGATCACCAACATGGCGGTGTTTGTGCAGTTCAACTTAGGCTTTCCGCGCGAACAGCTGGGCCTGCTCTACATGGTGGGCGGGGTTTTGAGCTTTTTCGGCATGCGCGTGACGGGCGCGCTGGTCGATCGCTATGGATCGGCCATGGTGACCACGGGCACGGCCCTGGGGCTGGCCACCCTCATCTGGCTGCTATATTACGATTGGCACTGGGCGGCGCTGCCCATCGTGACCCTGGTGCCGGGCTTCATGGTGTTCAACAGCGCGCGGATGGTGGCGCAGAGTGCCGCCGTTTCCAAGGTGCCCGCCCCCGCCGACCGGGCCGGCTTCATGGCCCTTACCCAATCGGTGACGCAGGTGGCCGGCGGTCTGGCGGCAATGGCCGGGTCCGCCATGCTGTCCACCGGCCCCAAGGGGGAGCTGCACCATATGGAGGATGTGGCCATGGTTTCCCTGGTCATCACCCTGGCAGCCCCGCCCCTGATCTGGGCCCTGGAACGCCGTCTGCCGCGTAACGCCGATGTCAGCCACCGCGTGAAGGCGATGGTGAAGGGCAGTTCCGGGGGATAGGCCCGGCCTTTGAGAGCGCAAAAATTACTGCCAGTCCTTGACGCCATATCTGGCCAGAATGGCCGTCAGCTGCCCATTCTTGCGCAGTTCGGCGACCTTGGCATCGATCAGTTTGGCATAGGTTGCGCTTTGCGGGTCCTTGGACGAGAAGCCGATGGACACGCTCGTCTGCTGGCCCAGGGCATGATAGTTGAACAGGGTGCGGTAACCCTTCGATTCCAGCAGGTAATCGACGACGTTGCTGTCCTCGACCAGCGCGTCAATCTTGCCGTCGATCAGCAGATTGACCAGATCCTCGGTCACATTATCGCCCGACACCTGCACGATGTTGGGGGAGCCCTTGTTGGCGTCGATGAAGGCGTTCACTTCCGTGCTGTAGAAATAATCCTTGATCGATCCAAAGCGCACGGCCTTCAACGCGTCCAGGTTCGTCACCTTGAAATCCTTGGTCTCCTTGCCCTTGCGGATGACCAGGGTCGGGCGGGACATGCCGAGGCCCACGCTGGGGAAAATCATACCCGGCGCTTCTTCCTTGCTGGCCCCGACGGCACCGGTGGCCGTGCCGTCAGCCACCGCGGCCAGCGCGTCGGTCCAGGCCATCATCTGGTAATCGACCTTGTGGCCCGCCGGCTCCAGCGCGGCGCGCGCAATCTCGATCAGATAGCCGGGGCGGGTGCCCGGTTCGCAATTATAGGGACACCAGCTGTCGGCC
>CALRNG020000345.1:0-4637 GCA_943369495.1 Rhizobium sp. Q54 | reverse complement strand
TGCCGGTGTTCGCCACCGACTGTCCGGGATCGTGGTGCCGCTGCCCGACCAACAATGCCTGGACCGAAAGGGCCAACCATGGCCCTGTGGTGCGGAGGCGATCAAGGCGCTTACCGACCTGACCACGGGGACACCCGTCCTGTGCCGTCCGCGTGCTGACAGCTCTGACTTGTCGGACTGCTTTGTCGGCGGTGATTCCCTGTCGGAACTGATGGTTCGTCGCGGTTGGGCAATGGCATGCCGGTCGGGCCATGCCGACCTGAGTGATTGGGAACGAAATGCGCGCTTCCTGCTGTCCGGTGTGTGGCGCGGCACCTTTGATCCGCCGACACCTCCTGACCGGTGTCAGTGAAGGTCCATTTCCTGCGGCAACTCATCAGATACAGGAATATCGGCTGGATAGGCGCGAACGGCCTGAACGCCGATGATCCAAAGTTTTTCTGCTGGGTTGCTGCCCATCACGGGCAGCCGGAGAAAACCGACAACACGGTCTCGGCTGCCTATCTCATGATAGGCGGCCTGATCAATCGGTTCCTGCGACAGGATGCTGTTGATGACGGACTGATCATTCAGTCCTGGGAGCGAACGGACCAGCGACCGCGCCGTCTTGCCGATCATCTGCCAGCATCGCGGTTGGACTGAGGGGTCAATCACAGCGATGGCACCTTGGTGCGCGTTGGCGACCCCGTTGGTAACGTCCGTTGCCGGTGGAAGGGGGATCTGTCCATGCCCCGCCCTGGTCCAACTGACCAGCAAGCTGCGATGGCCGGGCTGGTGAATCCGCTGCAAATGCGGCACGCCGACCATGGCGAGGGCGAAGACCATCCGGTCTGAATAATCAGCGAGTGACATGCAGGGGGGCCGATCCTGTATAGGCTCAATAAGGGCGAAAATAGCCCTTATTCACCACCTTGTCACCGGCTTTGCTTTCATCGGAGCCATGATCTCGCTCCGTCAAATCCGTGCTGCCCGCGCTCTCCTTGGTTGGTCCCAGCAAAAGCTGGCCGACGAGGCTATCGTTTCGGTCAAGGCGGTCGCGCGCCTGGAACGCAACGAGGTGTCTACGCGCACTTCTACCCTGGAAGCGCTGGAGAACACCCTCACCAAGGCCGGTATTATCTTCATCTCGGCGTCGAACGGGGTGGGGGAGGGTGTGCGCCTGGCCTCGGACGTGGATTGACCGGGTGGCGGGGTTAAAGAGTCAGAGGCGGCTTGGGCTTCCGTGACGGGTTGGGCTGGAGGAGTGGCCTTCGGCACCCGTCATGGAGATGTGCCATGACCCAGGTGGAAATCCTCGACACCCCCCGTGATGCCGCGCGCGGCTACCGGGTGGATGTGAACCGTGGCCAGCGCAATGGCCTTGTATCGTCGGAATGGTTCTCCAGGCCCGATGATGAGCGGTTCCTGTCGTTGTCGGACCTGTATGCGGCGGTCAAGAGCCGCACGGATCGCAGCCGGACGCGCACCCTGGCCAGTGCCGATATCAGGGTGGAGGCGCGCAGCGATGCGCCGGAACGCCTGTCGCTGTTGATGCCAGGCGGTGACCGCCCTATGGCCCCCACCCATTGGAGCTTTGGTCAGTTGGCCGGATTGGTGGGGGCACCGGCTGCCTATCTGCGGCAGCTTCCGGCAGCACTGGCCGGGATCAACCTGCAGTATGGGCTGACCGCGCACCGGGCCGAACAGGTCAAGACCCTGGAGATCGAAGACGGACGGGTTGAGCTACGCGCCGTCACCGGCCCCGATTATGGCCGCATCTTTGATCATGAGCTGGTCGAGGCGGTGCAGCGCATCGCGGGTAATGGCACTGGGGATACACGCTGGAAGGTGCCGGGCGTTCTGGATTGGTCGACCGGCATCTATCATCCACGCGTGGACATTACCCGCGACACGACCACCCTCTATGCCAGCGATCGCGACGTCTTCCTGTTCCTGGTCGATGACATGAACCCGATTGAGGCGGGGCGGCTACCTGACGGTTCACCGGACCTTTACTTCCGGGGCTTCTATTGCTGGAACAGCGAGGTGGGGGCAAAGACCCTGGGTATGGCCAGCTTCTATCTGCGCGCGGTCTGTCAGAATCGAAACCTCTGGGGTGTGGAGGATTTTCAGGAGATCACCATCCGCCATTCCAAATATGCCGCCTCGCGCTTTGCCCATGAGGCGGCCCCGGCCCTGACCCGCTTTGCCAATTCCTCCCCCATGCCGTTCATCAACGGCGTCAAGGCATCGCGTGAACAGATCGTCGCCCGCAGCGATGACGACCGGGAGGAATTCCTGCGCAAGCGCGGTTTCTCCAAGGCCGAGACGGGCAAGATCATCGAAACCGTGCTGGCAGAAGAAGGGCGCAAGCCGGAGAGCATTTTTGACTTTGTCCAGGGCATCACGGCGGTGGCCCGCGACAAGCCGCACCAGGACGCGCGGCTGGATATGGAGGCCAGGGCCAAGAAGCTGCTGGACCGGGTGGCCTGACCGGTGGCGGGGACAGAGGCAGAGGAGGCTGGGGGCTTCGTGACGGGTGCCAGGGTGGGAGAGAGGCTTCCACCGGCCCGTCATGGAGAAAACCCATGGCCACGAAAGCAGCCGACAAGATCATCCTGAGCCGGTCCCAGGATATCCCCTTCAACAAGCTGGTCCTGTCCCAGGCCAATGTCCGCCGCGTCAAGGCGGGCGTGTCCATCGCCGATCTGGCCGAGGACATTGCCCGCCGCACCCTGCTGCAAAGCCTGTCCGTCCGGGCGCAGGTCGACGGGGAGGGTAAGGAGACCGGACTGTTTGAGGTGCCCACCGGCGGGCGCCGCTATCGGGCACTGGAATTGCTGGTCAAGCAAAAGCGCCTGGCCCGCAACGCCCCCATCCCCTGCATCATCCGCACCGAAGGGCTGGGTGAGGAGGACAGCCTGGCAGAGAACCTGCAACGGGTCGCCCTGCACCCGCTGGATCAGTTCCGCGCCTTCCAGACCCTGATGGACAAGGGCCTCAGCGAAGAAGACATCGCCGCCCGCTTCTTTGTCACCCCGGCGGTGGTAAAGCAGCGGCTGCGCTTGGCGTCTGTCTCGCCCAAGCTGCTGGAGATTTATGCCGAGGATGGCATGAACCTCGACATGTTGATGGCCTTCAGCGTCAGCGACAGCCATGAGCGTCAGGAACAGGTCTGGGCATCCCTCACCCAGCCCTGGCAGAAGGAGGCCTATCACATCCGCCGCGCCCTGACGGCCAGCAGCATTCCGGCCTATGACAAACGTGCCCGCTTTGTCGGGCTTGAGGCCTATGTTGCCGCCGGTGGCCCGGTGATGCGCGACCTGTTCACGCCGGACGAGGGTGGTTGGCTGGGCGATGTGACGCTGCTGGAACGGCTGGTCGCGGAGAAGCTCGCCAAGGCCGCTGACGCTGTGATGGCCGAGGGCTGGAAATGGGTCGAGGTGAATGTCGATTTCCTCTATGGCCACACCGTCGGTCAGCGCCGCCTGAAAGCTGAGATCGTCCCCCGGACGGAGGATGAGGAGGCGCGGTTTGCCGAGCTTTCCGCCGAATATGAACGGCTGGCCGAAGAGCATGACACGGGCGAGGACATCCCTGAGGAGGTCGATCAACGGCTGACGGCTTTGTCGGCTGAAATCGCGCAGTTGGAGGAGCGTCCTGAGCGTTTTGGCCCGGAGGAGATGGCGCGGGCCGGCTGCTATGTCCGTGTCAACGCCGAAGGGGAATTGCGGGTGGAACGTGGCTTCGTTCGCCGCGAAGATGAACCGCCGGTGGAGGAGGTTATCCCGGAGGGTGGCACGCCGGAATGTGATGTCTCCCAACCTGGTGCTGCCCATGCCGCCTACACCGGCACCAGTGTCAGCCAGGAGCCGGAACCCGAGGATGAGGGCATGAAGCCCTTGTCCGACCGGTTGGTCATGGAACTGACCACCCATCGCACCCTGGCCCTGCGTGATGCGTTGGCGCGGGACCCGGACACGGCGTTCCTGGCCGTGCTGCATGTGCTGTGCCTGGAGACCTTCTATCCTGGCTCCTATGCCAGTTGCCTGGAAATCAGCGCCCGTGGCACGGTGCCGGTGCTCCAGGAACCCAGCCTGCGCGACTGTACCGCCGCGACCGCCATCGTGGACCGGCATGAGAACTGGCGGCAGCAGATGCCGGCGCGGGCCACCGAGCTTTGGGATGTGCTGGTGGGGTTCGATGCCGACAGCCGGGCGGCCCTGTTTGCCCATTGCGTGGCGGGGTCGGTGAATGCAGTGCATGAAAACTGGAACCGCCACAATGGCCGCCTGAACCATGCCGATACGCTGGCCGGGGTGCTGGACCTGGACATGGCCGCCGCCGGGTGGGTACCGACGGTGGACAATTTCCTGGGCCGCGTCACCAAGGTGCGCATCCTGGAAGCCGTCCGGGAAGCGAAGGGCGCAGACGCCGCCCTGCGCATCGAACATCTGAAGAAGCCCGACATGGCGGCCCATGCGCAGGAACTGCTGGCGGGCACGGGCTGGTTGCCGGAACTGCTGCGTAAGCCGGGGCGGATGAAGGATGACGCCGCAGCAACCACCCACGACAAGGAGCCTGCCCCGGATAGCCTGCCTGTCGCGGCGGAATGAACTGAAATCCTCCACCCTTGGCCCGGCCACAGTGCCGGGCCT
>CALRNG020000344.1:0-4645 GCA_943369495.1 Rhizobium sp. Q54 | reverse complement strand
GGCGGGATCAAGATGTTCCGGTTTGAGATCCTGTGGCTGGCTCTGCGCATGCAGATCAACCGGCTGTTCAGCCCGAACCGGGTGATCCCACTGACCTATAATGGCAAGCCCGTGGATAATGACGTCATCATCTCGGTGATGAGCTTCACCTTCCTCTATATCGCTCTGATCCTGATCTTCGCGGTGCTGCTGGGCCTGACGGGGCTGGACTATGTCACGGCCATTTCCGCCGCCGCCACGGCGCTGGGCAATGTCGGTCCGGGCCTCAGCCCCATGATCGGTCCCGTCGGCAATTACGAGCCGCTGCATGATTTCGCGGTCTGGATCATGTCGCTGGCCATGCTGCTGGGACGGCTGGAGCTGTTCACGGTCTTTGTGCTGCTCAGCCCCTCCTTCTGGCGCCGCTGAAGCAGCCTCTCGACAGGCATCTCCCGACAATTTAAACATCTGTTTGAAGGCCGGGACTAAGCCGGCCGCAAACAGGTATCGGGAGGATGCGGGCATGAGCCGGATGGACCGTGGCGAGATTGATTTCATCCTGGATGGTCTGCTGGAACTGGACAGCCTGCTGTCCCGCCCACGTTTCAGCCATCTGGACCGCGACGCCCTGTCCCAGGTCCTGGATACCGCCGCCGGTCTGGCGGATGAGAAGTTCGGACCGCATTATCACGAAGCGGACAAGCACGAACCCGACCGGATCAATGGCAAGGTGGTCATGCTGCCGGCCGTGAAGCAGGCTGTGGACGCCTTTGCCGACGCAGGGTTCCTGGCGGCGCACCATGACGAAGAACTGGGCGGGTTGCAGCTGCCCTGGTGCATTGTGCAGGCGGCCTTCAGCTTCTTCCAGACGGCCAATATCGCCACCGCCGCCTATCCCTTCCTGACCATCGGGGCCGGCAACCTGATCCGCAGCTTCGGCAGTGAGGTGCAGCAGGCCAAGTTCCTGGCGCCCATGCTGACGGGCCGGTTCTTCGGCACCATGGCCCTGTCTGAACCGCAGGCCGGCAGCAGCTTGGCCGATATCCGTACCAGCGCCGTACCCAAAGAGGATGGGTCTTACAGCATCACCGGCACCAAGCAATGGATCAGCGCTGGTGAGCATGAGCTGTCGGACAATATCGTCCATATGGTGCTGGCCAAGATCAAGGGCGCACCGGCCGGCGTGAAGGGCATCAGCCTGTTCATCGTGCCCCGCATCCGCGTCAATGATGATGGAACCTTGGGCCCAGACAATGACGTGCGGCTGGTCAGCCTGCTGCACAAGATGGGTTATCGCGGCACCACCAGCACCATCCTGTCCTTTGGCGAGGAAGGGCGCTGCCAGGGCTTCCTGGTGGGCCAGGCCCATCATGGCCTGTCCTACATGTTCCAGATGATGAACGAGGCGCGGATCGGCGTGGGCCTGGGGGCGGCAGCTCTGGGCTATGCCGGCTATCGCTATTCGGCGGAGTATGCGCGTACAAGGCCGCAGGGCCGCCCGCTGGAGGCGCGTGACCCCACCAGCCCCATGGTGCCGATCATCGAGCATGCCGATGTGCGGCGCATGCTGCTGCAGCAGAAGGCCGCATCGGAAGGCGCCATCGCGCTCTGCCTGCTCTGTGCCCGGCTGGTGGATGAGGAACGCACGGCAGTGGAGGAGGCCGACCGCAGCCGCGCCACCCTGCTGCTGGAACTGCTGACCCCGATCGCTAAATCCTGGCCGTCGGAGCACTGCCTGGAGGCCAATAAATGGGCCATCCAGATCCTGGGCGGGTACGGCTATACAAGCGATTATCCGGTGGAGCAGTATTACCGCGACAACCGCCTGAACCCGATCCATGAGGGCACGTATGGCATTCAGGCCAACGACCTGCTGGGCCGCAAAGTGTTCATGGATGGCGGAGCCGCGTTGCAGGTGCTGGGAGCCGAGATCAAGGCTACCGTCGCCCAGGCTGCCGCACGCCCGGCCCTGGCGGCGTACGCCGCAGCACTGGGAGAGGCCCTTGCCCGTGTGGCCACCGTCACCACCCATCTGGGCACGGTCCGGGCGGGTGGTCAGGTCGCCCTGTCGCTGGCCAATGCCACCACTTACCTGGAAATGTTCGGACATACCGTCATGGCCTGGATCTGGCTACGCCAGGCGCTCGTGGCCGATACTTGGCTGACGGAGAGCAAAGGCGATGCCAACCACCTGAACGGCAAGCTGGCCGCCTGTCGCTGGTTCTTTGCCCATGAACTGCCCAAGACCGTCACGCAGGCCGGTATCCTGACCAGCCTGGACCGGACGGTCTTGGATGTGGAAACAGCGTGGCTGTAAGGTGCGGCGAGCCGCATTCGGAGGTAAAGACCGGTCGGCTCCGACCAAAACGCGGCTTCGTGCAACCGGATGAAACAGAAAACAGCAGGGTGTTTCGTGGCTCATACTTTTCCAGCTCCGAAAGCCGGTAGCTCCGAATGCTTTCAAGCACGGGAATGGTGTTGATGCTTGTCATCTTACCAAGCTTCAGGCGGGAAGTCAGCAGTTCGTCCCTTTGCACACCCTGACCTGTCGCGTTTGTCCTGCTATGGTGCGGCGCCCGCAGCCGCCCACGTGACGCATGATGACCGCATCGTTCATGACTGATATCTGGTACTTCGCCCTGCCATCCGCTGCCTTGAAGCGGGGGAAGATGGAGGCGAAGACGCTGCTGGGGCAGCCGATCCTGTTCGCCAGGGACAATGACGGGGTTGCCTTCGCGCTGCGCGATATCTGTCCGCACCGGGGCATTCCCCTGTCCTGCGGCCGATTCGATGGCCGAGAGGTGGAGTGTCGCTATCATGGCTGGCGCTTTGATGGCGGTGGCGGCTGTACAGCCATACCTTCGCTGGTCCCAGACCAGGATTTCGATATCGGCCGCATCAAGGTCCGCCGCTACCCGGTGGCAGAAGCACAGGGCAATCTCTGGATATGGATGGGCGATGGCCCGCCGGAGGGGGAGCCACCGCAAATGCCGGACATGGAGGGGCGGCTGCCGAACCTGACGGAGGTGATGCACTTCCCCTGCCCCGTCGATCATGCCGTCATCGGCCTGATGGACCCCGCCCATGGGCCGTTTGTCCATCAAAGCTGGTTCTGGCGTTCGTCACGCTCCATCCATGAGAAGGCGAAGGCCTTTGGTCCCGCGCCCTATGGCTTTGCCATGAAGCGGCACCGCCCGTCGTCCAACTCTGCCGCCTACAGATTGCTGGGCGGGGCGCCGGAGACGGAGATCACTTTCCGGCTTCCCGGAGTGCGGACTGAGCATATTGCCGCCGGTCGGCACCGCATCGTGAACCTGACTACGGTGACGCCGCTGGACGCCAACAATACGGAAGTGACCAACAGCTTCTACTGGACCCTGGGCTGGGCCGATCTGGCCAAACCCCTCCTGCGCCGCTTCGTCCGCCGCTTCCTGGGCCAGGACCGGGATGTCGTGGTGATGCAGCAGAAGGGGCTGGCCCATGATCCAACCCTGATGCTGATCAAGGACGCCGATACTCAGGCCCGCTGGTACCACCAGCTGAAGAACGAGTATCAGCGCGCACGGGCGGAGGGGCGGGACTTCGTAAATCCCGTCAAGGATACGGTCCTGCGCTGGAGAAGCTGAGGACTCCGAAGCGGTGAAAGGAAAAAAGGGGCGGTCACCCTTTCGGCGACCGCCCCTTTTCGTCTTGCCGTCCGACCCGTTGGATCAGCCGATGATGGCTTCCAGCTGGCGGGTGACCTCATCGATCTCCGCCATGCCGTCCACCTGCTTCAGCACACCGCGCGAGGCGTAGTAAGGCAGGATCGGCGCCGTGTCGCGTTCATAGGCCGCCAGACGCTTGCCGAAGGTCTCGGCATTGTCGTCGGCGCGGCGTGTGAACTCTGTCGAGCCGCAATTGTCGCAGACCCCCGCGACCGCCGCCGGCTTGAACGTGTCGTGATAGCCGGTGCCGCACTTGGCGCAGGTGAAGCGACCCGTGACGCGGGTGACCAGGGCAGCCCCGTCAACCTTCATCTCAATCACATGGTCCAACCGCAACCCCTTCTCGGACAGCATGCTGTCCAATGCGGCGGCCTGCGGTACCGTGCGCGGGAAACCGTCCAGGATGAAACCCTTGGCACAGTCCGGCTGGTCGATCCGTTCGGAGATCATGGCGATCATGACCTCGTCCGGTACCAGCTGCCCCGCCTTCATGATGGCATCGGCGCGCTGGCCCAGTTCCGAGCCGCTACGCACAGCGGCGCGCAGCATGTCGCCCGTCGAAAGCTGTACGGTTCCGTACGTCTTCTCCAGGCGCTGGGACTGCGTCCCCTTACCGGCCCCCGGCGGACCCAACAGAATCAGGTTCATCCACGTCTCCCACGCAGCTTGGCCTTCTTGATCAGTCCTTCATACTGATGTGCCAGCAGGTGGGAGTGGATCTGCGCCACGGTATCCATGGTCACCGTGACCATGATCAGCAGGCTGGTACCACCGAAATAGAAGGCGGCACCATATTCCGCCATCATGATTTCCGGCAGCAGGCAGACCACCGTGATGTAGGCGGCCCCCACCACCGTCAAACGGGTCAGCACGAAGTCCAGATAGTCGGCCGTGTTCTTGCCGGGCCGGATGCCCGGAATGAACCCGCCATACTTCTTCAGATTCTCGGCCGTTTCGGT
>CALRNG020000343.1:0-4667 GCA_943369495.1 Rhizobium sp. Q54 | reverse complement strand
CCGCCTATGCAAGCAGCAAGGCTGGGGGGGAGGCAGCGGTGCGGGCTTCCATGCCGGGTGCCACCATCCTGCGCCCCTCCATCGTGTTCGGGCCGGGCGATGGCTTCTTCAACCGGTTCGGCCAGATGGCCAAAATCCTGCCCTTCCTGCCTCTGATCGGCGGCGGGCATACGCGGTTCCAGCCCGTCTATGTCGGCGATGTTGCCGATGCCGTCATGGTGGCGCTGACCGATCCGGCCTGCGCGGGCAAGACCTATGAATTGGGGGGACCACGCGCCTACAGCTTCAAGGAGCTGCTGGATTTCATCCGCCATCAGGCGGGGGTGCCCCGCCGCTGCCTGCTGACTTTGCCGTTTCCCATCGCCATGATGCAGGCCTTCTTCATGGAGATGCTGCCGGGCAAGCCGCTGACGCGCGATCAGGTGACCTTGCTGCGCCGGGACAATGTTGTCTCGGGCACGATGCCGGGTCTGGTCGATCTGGGCATCACGCCCAAGGCCGTGGAATTGGTCGTGCCCACCTATCTGCGCTGACCGCAGGGCAAGGGCAGAAGAAAATGCGTGGGCCGCAGACCGATTTCCATTGATCGGGGGAGGGAGGCACCCAATATAGGGATCCAGTACTCAACAGCCCCTGTCGAGGATACATCGATGGTAAACGGACCCTATAATCCGTATGCGGCGGGCAGTCGGACCATGGACCAGGCGTCGTACGACGCAGGTCTGCGTACCCATATGCTGCGCGTCTATAATTACATGTGCTTGGCGTTGGCAATCACCGGCGGTGTGGCGTTCCTCGGCTCGCAAAGCGAAGCCTTGGTGGCCCTGATCTTCGGTACGCCTTTGAAGTGGGTGGTCATGCTGGCCCCCCTGGCTTTCATCTTCTTCGGCTTCCGGCCTGACCGGATGTCGGCTTCCGCCCTGCGGACCAGCCTGATCGCCTTCAGCGCCCTGATGGGCCTGTCGATGATGGCGATCTTCCTGGTCTATACGGGCGCCAGCATCGCTCGCGTGTTCTTCATCACGTCGGCGATGTTTGCGGGTACCAGCCTCTATGGCTATACCACGAAGGCCGATCTGTCGAAGATGGGCAGCTTCATGGTGATGGGCCTGATCGGCATCATCATCGCGGGCCTTGTGAACATCTTCCTGGCCTCCAGTGCCTTGCAGTTCGCCATTTCGGTGCTGGGTGTGGTGATCTTTGCCGGCCTGACGGCCTGGGATACCCAGCGGATCAAGGAAACATACGCATCCCATTGGGGTGAAGAGGCCAACAGCCGTCTGGCCATCATGGGTGCCTTGAGCCTGTATCTGAACTTCATCAACATGTTCCAGTTCCTGCTGTCCCTGATGGGTCAGCGCGACGAATAAGGGTTGATGGGGTCAGCCCCGGCCTTGTGAACGCCCGGTGCAGGTCGCCCCTGTGCCGGGCGTTTCCATTTCCGGGCCATCGCCGCTATCATCGCGTCAGCTGATGCAGGCTGAGGGGACGGATGGTGGCGGGCGGTGATGCGGAACTGAAGGGCCTGACCATCGCCCTGCGGCAGGAATTGTCAGCGGGGCTCGGCGCCGTTCTGGAGGATGCAGGCCGCCGTATGCGGGCCCAGGCCATCGCCGAGGGCATTGCCGCAGCCCTGGCCGCCGGGGGCGACCCGGCCCGTTCCAGCGCCTTGCTGTCCAGCTTGCCGCCGCCCGCAGATGCGCGCGAGGCGGTGCTGCTGCACCTGCTGCGGGCCACGGCCCTGAGCGACGGACAGGCGCCCACGCTGGCCCTGGCGGCACTTGCCGAGGATCTGGCGGCAACCGTGCCCCTGCTGACCCTGGCCCAGGCCGATTACATCCTGCGCGGGGTGAATCACGGCATCTGGTCCAACCGTCTGCGCGTGTCGGACCCGTTGGCCCATGATCTGGCGGCACGGCGGGTCTGGCATGCACTGCTCGACCGTTACCGTGACCTGATGCCGCCGCGCGATGCGGTGCCTAGCGCGCAGCGCCAGCGCGATCTGATTGTGCTGATGACGGGTCAGTTCATCACGGGCATGCACCAGCCCTCCATTAACATGCGGCATTTCATCAGCCGGCTGGTCCTGCGCCTGGGCCGGCGGGTGGTGCTGATCAATACGGCCGACGGGCCGGCAGAAAGCCTGTTCCCGTTCCTGGCCGGCTTTACCGGCGGGGCCGATCCGGATCTGGCCGGGGCCAACCAGTTGGTCATCGACCGGCTGCCGGTTCCGTTCGTCCATCTGCCGCCGGGTTTCACCGGCCCGGATCAGGCCGCAGCACTGCGCGACCATCTCCTGTCGCTGAAGCCCGATCTGGTCCTGTCCTTCGGGACGATGAGCGTGGCGGCGGATCTGTGTCGCGATGTGCTGGACGTGGTTGCCATTCCCTTCGGCAGCTATCTGCCCGTGGCGGAGCCGACCTGGCTGGCCTTGCCTCGCGCTCAGAAGCCGACCGATCTGCCGGCCGTCGCCATTGCCGGGCTGACACCGGAACGGGTGATGCGCATCGACTATTCCTATGACCCGCCGGCCAGAGGCGAACCGCTGAGCCGGGCGATCTTGGAGGCGCCGGACGATGCCATCCTGACGGCCGTGATCGGCTTGCGCCTGGAGCAGGAACTGACGCCTGCCTTCCTGGCGACGCTGGAGACGATGCTGGCGCAGGAGCCGCGGCTGTTCTTCCTGTTCATCGGCCCCGTGGCCGATGCGGCTGGAATGCTGGCGCCCTATCCAAGGCTGGCACTGCGATCGCGCGCGCTGGGCTTCGTGGGCGATGTCACACAGGTTCTGGCGGTGACCGACCTTTATCTGAACCCGCCGCGCGGCGGGGGCGGGGCGTCCTCCGCCTATGCCCTGGCCTGCGGCGTGCCTGTCTTCACCCTCGATCAGGGCGATGTGGCCACTGTCACGGGTCCCGATTTCCATCTGCGCCGTCTGACCGATTTCGCCACCCTGGCTGGGCGCTTCGCCGATGATGCGGCCTATCGTATAGAGATGAAACAAGCCGCTCTGGCCCGGTTTGACCAGATATCCTCACGCGAGCGGATGTTGCGCCAAATCCTGGACGGGGTGAAGGCGATGCGGGCGGCGGAGGTGCGGGCATGATGGAGGATCTGGCCACAGCCCTCCGACAGGTGCTTGCCGTAGGGCCGGAAGAACCGCTCTATGATCGCGACGGCTGGATTCGCGCTCAGGAACTGGTGGACCAGATCACCCGTGCCGTGGCCGGCGGGGCCGATCCGGCACCGGTGGCCCGCATGCTCGACGCGCTGCCGCCGGCCCGCAACCCGCGGGAAGAGGTGCTGCTGCACCTGATGCGTGCGGCGGCGCTGCGCGATGGTCAGGCGGCGACCGAAGCGATTGAGGCGCTGACCGCCGACCTCAACAGTCTGACACCCCGCCACGCGCTGATCCAGGCCGACTATATCCTGCGCGCCATGATCTTTGCCATCTGGAGCAATCAGATCAAGCTGTCGAACCCAGGCGCCCATGATATGGCCGTCCGCCGGCTCTGGCACACGATGCTGAACCATTACCGTGCGGCCATGCCGGCCCGCGACCCCGTGCCGCCAGCGTCGCGTCAGCGGGACCTGATCGTCATCACAACCGGACAATTTATCCGGGGGAGGCACCAGCCCAGCATCGACATGCTGGATTTCGTGACCAAACTGGTGCTGCGCCTGGGCCGGCGGGTGGTGTTGATGAATACCGCCGACGGTCCGGTCAAAGCCTATTACCCCTATCTGGGCAATTTCATCAGTAGCGTGGACGCTGAACTGGCGACCGGGACAAAGCTGGTCATCAGTGGCCTGCCGGTTCCGTTCATCCATCTGCCGCCGGGTTTCACCGATCCGCAGATGGCGGCCGATGCCCGTGATCGGATACTGGCGCTGAAGCCGGATCTGGTTCTGTCCTTCGGCACACTTTGTCCTGTGTCGGATCTGTGCCGCGATCTGCTGGATGTGGTCTCCATCCCTTATGGCAGCTATCTGCCCTTGACCGAGCCGACATGGCTGGCCCTGCCGCGACCGCTCAGCCCCCATGAGACGTCGGCCCTGGCCGTTGGCGGCCTGACCCCGGAAAGGGTGATCCGGATCGAATATTCCTATGCCCCGCCGCCCGTCGTGACGGTGCGGGACAAGGCGGCGCTGGGCCTGGGGCATGATACGATCCTGACCCTGATCATCGGCCTGCGCCTGGCGCGGGAGGTGACGCCGGACTTCGCTGCCGCCATGGATGCGGCGGTCCAGGCCGAACCGCGCCTGTTCTTCCTGTTCGTGGGCACCATGGACAATTACGCTGATCTGGTCGCCCCCCATCCGGCCCTGGCCGCGCGGTCACGCGCGCATGGGCATGAAACCGATGTGATGGGCCTGCTGGCAGCGGCCGATCTCTATATCAACCCGCCACGCGGCGGCGGCGGCACCTCTGCGGCCTACGCGCTGTCCTGCGGCATTCCGGCCTATACCCTGAACCAGGGGGATGTGGGCGTGGTGTCGGGGCCGACCTTCCACCTGTCCAGCTACGCCGACTTCGCGCCCGTCGCCGCGCGCTACACCGATGATCCGGACCTGCGCGGAGAGTTACAGGAAAAGGCCAAGGCCCGTTTCGAGGACATCTCGTCGCGCGAACGGATGCTGCGGCAGATCCTGGACGGGGTCAAGGC
>CALRNG020000342.1:0-4678 GCA_943369495.1 Rhizobium sp. Q54 | reverse complement strand
CAGGCCGCGATCGACCGTTTCGACGCCCTTGTCGATGACGTCCGGACCGAGTTCGGCAGCGACGGATTGATGGCCAATGTCGAGCGTTTCATCACCGCCGAACGTCCCGAATTCATCTGGGATGGCCGCTTCCAGGAGCATTATCTGGGCGAATGGATGGGCGATGATGACGGCGCAGAAGGCCTTCACTGCATCCTCATCCTGAGCCATTTTCGCAGCGAATTCATCGTCGCCAGCTGCGTTGTTGATGGCGATGAACGTCTGCATTCCATGACCCGTCAGCGGGCCTATGCCACGCGCGACGCCGCCGAGAAGGCCTTCCAGAATGCCGGATGTCGATAGGCGGCGCTGATACGGGAGCGGCGGTTCAGGCGGTCGCTCCCTTTCTTTCCAGCATGAGAGCGTAGAAGGGCGTGGATAAGCGCGGGTGCTGATCAGGGGCGCTGTAGGGCAAGATAAAACGGTGGCGCCAGCGCCCCCGTAACCCCCTGTCTGCACATCCTTTTCGGGGCCTTGCGGTGGTGCCAGGGCGGCGGGATTGGCACCATTCTGGCACCAACGCTGCCCAGGGCCGCTTTGCCAGCCTCGGATCGGGAGAGACCGCGATGTTCGGCGATGATCATGATTTCCGCCCTCGTTTGGGCCGCATGCGCAGCGCCTCCGGCCGACGCGGCAAACGGTTCCTGAACCGGGTTCTGGCGGCGACCGTTCTGGCCAGGGGCGGGCCGCTGAGTTTCACCCGCCGGTCCGACCGTTTCGATGGCAGCCGCATTGGGCGCGGTGCCGGCGTCGGCCGTGTGCTGGCGTCGCGCGACCAGTTTGCAGCGTTGCGGCAGCGGCGTGTCATCATCAAATCCCGGATCGTCAAACTGGCGGGCAAGGGCATGGCCGGGGCCCGTGCCCATCTGCGCTATATCCAGCGCGATGGTGTCACCCGAGAGGGACAACCCGGCCAGCTCTATGGTGCCGATCAGGACAAGCTGGACGGACGGGCATTCCTTGACCGCGCCGACGGCGACCGCCACCAGTTCCGCTTCATCGTGTCGGCCGAGGATGGCGACCAGTATGACGAGTTGAAGCCCCTGGTCCGTCGCCTGATGGCGCAGATGGAACAGGATCTGGATACGCGGCTCGATTGGGTGGCGGTCGACCACCACAATACCGGCCATCCCCACAGCCACATCCTCCTGCGTGGCAAGGATGATCGCGGCAAGGACCTGATCATCGCGCGGGAATATCTGGCCCAGGGCATGCGCGAACGCGCCGCTGAGATCGTCAGCCTGGATCTTGGGCCCCGCACCGATCTGGAAGTCCAGGAAAAGCTGCGCCGGGAGGTGGAACAGGAACGGTTCACCAGCTTGGACCGGCGTCTGCTGCGGGACCGGACACCGGATCAGCTCGTGTCGGGCCGCGACCAGGACCCGTTTCAGCAGGCCCTGCGGACAGGCCGTCTGCGCAAGCTGGAACGGTTGGGCTTGGCCGAGGACCTGGGCGCTGGTCAATGGCGGCTCGCCCCTGACCTGGAAACCACCCTGCGCCGCGTGGGTGAGCGCAGCGATATCATCAAGACTCTGCATCGGGAACTGACCGCGCAGAATCTGACCCGCGCGCCGACCGATTTGCTTATCCATGATCCCGCTATCGCCAGCGCTCCGCCCATCACAGGCCGTGTTATCGCGCGCGGCCTGTCGGATGAGGTGAATGACCGCCACTATCTGATCATCGACGCCACCGATGGCCGCACCCATTATGTCGATATCGGCAAGGGCGAAGCCACGGAGCCAACGCCGCTGGGCAGCATCCTCCGTGTGGAACCGCGTGCTACCGATCCTCGTCCGATGGACCGACGTATCATGGACATCGCCGCGGCCCATGATGGCCGATACAGCGTTGACATCCATCTGCGCCACGATCCCACGGCCAGTGAGGCCTTTGCCGACACCCATGTCCGGCGGCTGGAGGCAATGCGCCGACTGACTAACACCGTCGCCCGAGACCCGGACGGCACCTGGATCATCCAACCCGACCATCTGGACCGCGTCGCTGATTATGAACGCACCCAGGCTCGATTCAACCCGGTCACTGTCCGGGTTCTCTCCACAGTGCCGCTGGAACAGCAGATCACCGCCGACGGTGCCACCTGGCTGGACCGCGAGTTGGTTGCCAGCAACCCAGTGCCGCTGCGCGATGCTGGTTTCGGTCGAGAGGTCCGCGATGCCCAGGACCGCCGCCGACAATGGCTGATGGTTGAGGATCTGGCCCGCGAGGAACAAGGCCGAACCTTCTACCGTTCCGACCTGCTGGCGATCCTGCGGCGGCGCGAGCTGCTGCGGGTTGCCGGCCAACTGTCTGATCAACTGGGCCTCCCCTATGCCAGCCTCCCCCGAGGCCAACCCGTCGAGGGCACCTACCGTCGGACAGTTACCCTCGCCAGCGAAAAGTTGGCCCTGATCGAACGCAGCCGGGACTTCACGTTGGTCCCCTGGCGGCCGGTGCTGGACAGGCATATCGGGCAGCCTGTGTCGGGCATGATCAGCGGGGATGGCGTGACCTGGAACTTCGGGCGACAGCGTGGCGGGCCGACGATTGAGTGAGGAGGATTAGCTCAGTTGCTCAACGACCGCCACCTAGAGGGCCCGCTGGTTGGCCTTGAGTTTTGGGTCAGATATCAGCCTCCGTTCTGAAGTTCATTCCACCCAACCAAACACACCGCTTGACTCTCCCAACCTAAAAAAGAACATATAGGGAACAATCCTATTCCAGGAGCCCTCCTTGCGGAACGCGTCCGCCATAGCGTCTCTGCGCGCGCAGATCGCCCGGATCGAAGGCCAGTCGCGCCACGAAGGCGGCGTGCTGCCTTTCGGGCTGCCCATCCTCGACGCCAAGCTACCCGGCGGCGGCCTGGCCCTCGGCGCGCTCCACGAGGTGGCGGGCGGCGGGCCGGGAACCGTCGACGGGGCGGCGGCGGCGCTGTTCAGCGCCGGCATCGCGGCCCGCACCGAGGGGCCGGTCTTCTGGATATGCACCCAGCCGGACCTCTTCGCCCCGTCCCTGGCCCAGGCTGGGTTGCCACCCGACCGGGTCATCTACGTGGAGGCCGGCGATGACAAGACCGTGCTGGCTTGTACAGAGGAGGCGCTGCGCCATGGCAGCCTGGGGGCCGTCGTGGCGGAAGTCGCGTCGCTCAACATGACGGCGTCGCGGCGGCTCCAGCTGGCGGTGGAAGGCAAGCGGACTATCGGCGTCGCACTGCGCCGCTGGCGCCGGCAGGCGGATGCCGCCGACTTCGGCCAGCCGACATCCGCCGTTACGCGCTGGCGGGTCTCGACCCTGCCGTCGGCGCCTCTGCCGGTGCCGGGCGTGGGGCGGTACCGGTGGCTGGTCGAGCTGGTCCGGGCCCGCGCGGGCGAGAGTGCCGATTTCGAACTGGAGGCCTGCGATGAACAGGGTCGTCTCGCTCTACCTGCCGAACTGGCCGATCGACCGGCTGCGACGGGCGGCTGGGGACGCAGCGCCGCCGGCTGACCGACCACTGGTCCTGGCGGGCCGCATCCGAAACCGCCGCCTCGTGACGGCATGTTGTACGGCAGCGCTGGATGCAGGACTGCGCCCCGGCATGGCGCTCGCCAAGGCCCAAGTCCTGGTGCCGGGGCTGGTGGTCAATGACGCTGCACCGCAGGCCGACCAGGAAGGCCTTCACCGGCTGGCGCTCTGGATACTCCAGCGATTCTCCCCGCTGGTCGCCGCCGATCCGCCGGACGGCATCGTCATCGACACCACCGGTGCCGACCATCTGCATGGCGGCGAGGAGGCCATGCTGGAGGCACTGGTCGGTCGGCTGGCCATGTCCGGCGTCGAGGCCCGCACTGCCGTCGCCGACAGTTGGGGTGCCGCCCATGCCTTCGCGCGGTATCTGGCCAAGCCCATCTTCGTGGCCGACCCGGGCACGGGCTTGTCACTGCTGTCGCCCCGGCCGCTGGAGGCCCTGCGCCTGCCGCCGACGATGTCCGGCGACCTCCGGACATTGGGATTCAGGACGGTGGGCGAACTGCACCGCCAGCCGCGCGCCCCGCTGGCCCTGCGCTTCGGGCCGCAGCTTGCCCGCCGGATCGACCAGGCGCTGGGGGAGGCGTCCGAACCCATTGACCCCGTCCGGCCCGCCGACCAAGTCGAAGCCCGCCGGGCCTTCGCGGAACCGATCGCCGCAGCCGAGACCATCGCGCGGTACATCGGTAAGCTGGTTGCCGACCTCTGCGCGGCGCTGGAGGAACGCGGCCTGGGTGCCCGCCGGCTGGACCTGCTGGTCCACCGCGTCGACAGCCGCCTCCAGGCCGTGCGCGTGGGCATGGCCCTGCCCAACCGTGACGTCCGGCGCCTGACCCGGCTGCTCTGCGACAAGATCGAGACCATCGACCCCGGCTTCGGGATCGAGGCCATGGTCCTGGTGGCCGCCATCGCCGAACCTCTGGAGATGAAACAGGCGGTCAGTTCCCTGGTGGAGGTGGCCAGGCCGGACGTTTCCGGCCTCGTCGACACGCTGGCCAACCGTATCGGCGGGCGGGCGGTTTACCGGATCGCCGCCGTCGCCAGCGACGTGCCCGAACGGTCCGTGCAGCGTATTCCCGCCATGGCACCCGATACAGGTACCGGCTGGCCGGACCATTGGCCGCGCCCCACC
>CALRNG020000341.1:0-4692 GCA_943369495.1 Rhizobium sp. Q54 | reverse complement strand
GCCGGTTTTATGCTGGGACCCGATGGAGGACAGCACGACGATCAGGGGCAGGGCAGCCGCCTTGGCGGCCGCCGCAAGGGCGGTCCCGGTTTCAGCGGCGGCCTCAATCGGATTAGCAATGTCATAGCGCGGCGGGCTCAGCAGAAAGGCGCCATCGGCCCCACGCAAGGCCTGGGTCAGGGCAGGGACGTCACCCAGGTGCGCCACCGCCACCTCCGCCCCGCGCGCTGCCCAGGCGGCCCCCTTGCCGGCATCGCGTACAATCACCCGTATGCGATGGCCCCGCGACAGCAGGGCATTGGCAACGGCGGCACCGGTATTGCCGGAAGCGCCGGCCACAGCAAACAACGACATCATTCTCTCCAATCTCTGGTCAGGGCCGGTTGCGACCCCGCGTCGAAAGGGAGAATGACGTCGTTATTTACATGCGTAAAATGAATGCATATTATAATCCATATGCACCAAGTGAATTTAGCAAGCATCGACCTTAATCTGCTGACCGCGCTGGAAGCGCTGTTGCGGGAACGCAGCGTGACAAAGGCCGCAGATGCTGTCGGGCTTTCACAGCCGGCGATGAGCCGGGCCCTGGGCCGCCTGCGTGCGCTGTTCGATGACCGGCTGTTTGTGCGCGGGCCGGACGGCCTGGTACCCACGCCACGCGCCTTGGCGGTGGAGGAGCCTTTGCACCGTGCACTGGCGGGGCTCAGGGGTTTACTGATGGCGCCGGCGTTCGATCCGGCTCGGCATCAGGGCCGGTTTCGCATCCTGTGTCCCGATGTGCAGAGCATGGAATTGCTGCCAGCCTTGTCGAACCGGCTGCACCGATCGGCACCGGGCATTGAACTTGAGGTGATTGGCTTTCGCAGCGATCCCATGGGGGCGGTGGAGGCGGGGGAGGCCGAGCTTTCTGTTGGGGTGCATCCTTATGTGCGAGCCGGCTTTCATACCACTAAGGTGTACCGTTCCCGCTTCTCATGCCTTGTGCGCGCCGACCATCCCGTGGTGAGTGCCGGCCTGACGCTGGAGCGGTTTGTGGGCATGGCCCATATCCTGGTCACCGTCACGGGCCGTGGCGGTGGTGCCGTCGATACGGCCTTGGCAGAGCGCGGATTATCCCGGCATGTCGCTTTGCGCCTGCCACATTTCCTGGCAGCCCCATTGGTCGTGGCGCAAACGGACATGGTGTTGACGGTGCCGTCAGGCCTGGCACAGCGCTTTGCGACACTGGCGCCGCTGGCCATTCTGCCGCCGCCGTTGGATCTACCGGAATTCGATATTGGCGTCGTCTGGCATGAACGCCTGCAGGACGATCCCGCCCATAGCTGGTTTCGGCGGGAGGTTGTCAGCGCATTGCGTGAAGGGATGGCAGCAAGTCTCTGATTATAAAGGAGAGTGGAACTTCAAAATAGAATCCACCCGCCCACGCAGAAAAACGTGATAATCTTAATTATGGAAAATAGGCAATAGTCATATCAGACCTTTATGGTGCGTTCCGTTGTCGCACTTTCGATACCTGCGGCAATCATCTCCATCACCGCAATGGCCTGGGCAGCCGTCACAGGGTTTGGTCCCCCCTTCAAGATGGCGTCGGCCACCGCCCCATAGTAGCGCCGGTAATCACCGTCAACGCCGATATGAACCGGGCTTTCAAGCGAACCGTCGGCAGCCAGGCGTGTCAACCGGCCCGGAAGCGGATCACGGCCCCAGCCACCGCAGCCCGGCGCCTGCCCAGCCTTCAGCATCTCCTCCTGGCTATCGAGACCATGCTTTATGAAGCTACCCTTGTCGCCATGCACAGCAAAGCGTAAGCCGCTGTCGGCTGTCAGCATCGAGCCGTGCAGGATGACGCGTAGCCCATCGGCATAGCGCAAGACCGCGTGGAAATAGTCGGTGGCACCGCCGCCCGGCCGCTGCGTCCCGATATCGGCCCACAGAGTGTGCGGTCGTCCAAACAGGCACAGGGCCTGATCAAGGATATGCGATCCCAGATCATACCAGAGGCCGGCGCCCGGCACGCCCGCCCGTTCACGCCAGCGGTCGCGCGGCATGGGGCGGAACCGGTCGAAATGGCTTTCAAACTGCGTCAACCGGCCCAAAGTGCCGTCATGGATCAGCGAAGTCAGGGTCAGGAAATCCGCATCCCAACGCCTGTTATGGAAAATCGACAGAATCTGGCCCGTCTGCTGCTCAAGGCCTGCCAGCGCCCGCGCCTCGTCCAAGGTCACGGTAAAGGGCTTGTCGACCACCACATGCTTGCCAGCCAGCAGCGCACGCTGCGCCAGTTCGGCATGGGTGTCGTTGGGTGTGGCGATCACTACCAGATCAATGCTGGGGTCGGCCAGGACCGCGCTGATATCCGGCGTGACGGCGACGTCATTCCAATGGCGGCGAACTTTGTCGGCATTCGACGACACGATGCAAGCCAGCTCAAGGCCTGCTGTTGCGGCGATCAGGGGCGCATGAAAGGTCTGGCCAGCATAACCGAAGCCGACAAGGGCTGTGCGCAGCGTCGCCATGCTTCGTCCTTTCAAAACAGCGAGTTATTGGTAATTATCAATCCCCCTGCCCGCCCGGCACCAGCACCATGCCGTCATAGCCGGGTTCGACCCCCGGCGGCAGCATGGTGCGCAGGCTGGCGTAATCCATGCTCTGGTTCATGTGGGTCAGGATGGCCCGACGGGGGCGCAGCCGTTCGATCCAGCGACGCGTGATCTCCCAATGGGCATGGACTGGATGCGGCGGCTCCACCCGCACGCAATCGACAATCCAGGTATCGACGCCGGCCAGTATCTCGAACGCTTCGTCCGACAGGTTTACCACATCGGTGGAATAGCCGATGGGGCCGAAACGGTATCCTAAGCTTTCAGAGAAGCCATGATCCTGAACAAATGAAAAAATCTCAATGGAACCAATGGTCAATGGGCCATTTATGACATTCGGTATCAAGACCGGGCGCGGAAAAAAGGGCGGCTTCACCTCTGCAGCCGCGAAGCAGTAATCAAAGCGACGGGTCAGGGTGTCCATGGTTTTGGGATCACCATAGAGCTGCACCGGCGCATGCTGCAGCCAGTTCACGGCCCGCAGGTCGTCAATGCCATGGGCGTGGTCGGCATGGGCATGAGTGTAAAGCACCGCGTCCAGCCGCTTCACCCCGGCATCGTTGAGCTGTTCGCGCATGTCGGGCCCGGTATCGACCAGGATGGTCGTGTCCCGGTTCTGGACCAGGATCGAAGGCCGGCGGCGGCGGTTGCGGGGTTCGGCCGGATCGGCATTGCCCCAGACATTGCCGACCAGCGGCACTCCGCCCGACCCGCCGCAGCCCAGAATGGTGACGCGCAGATCATCCATCACAGACACTTACGCCGCCTTCACAGCCGAGGCCGGCACCTTGTTGAAAAGGCGTAGGAAATTGGCGGTGGAAGTCCTTGCCATTGTGGCCGCGTCCACGCCTTTCACCTCTGCCAGCGTGGCCGCCGTATGGGCCACGAAGGCCGGCTCGTTGCGCTTGCCGCGCATGGGCACGGGTGCCAGATAGGGGGCATCGGTTTCCACCAGCAGCCGGTCCATCGGCACGATGGCAGCAGTATCCCGCAGCTCCTCCGACTTCTTGAACGTCAGGATGCCGGACAGCGAGATGTAGAAGCCGATTTCCAGTGCCTGTTCAGCCAGTTGCCGGCTGCTGCTGAAGCAATGCAGCAGGCCGCGCAGGCGTCCCTGCCCCTCTTCCCGCAGGATGGAGATCGTATCCTCATCGGCGTCGCGGGTATGGACGATGATGGGCAGGTCGGTTTCAAGGCAGACGCGGATATGGCGGCGGAAGCTTTCCTGCTGCACATCGCGCGGCGACTTGTCGTAGAAGTAATCCAGCCCCGTCTCCCCGATGCCCACGACCTTGGGCTGCTGCGCCAGACGCAGCAGCTCAGCCTCGCTGCACAGCGGGAATTCTTCGGCCGCCTGGTGCGGGTGAACGCCCAGTGTGCAATAGACATCGTCATAATTCATGGCGATATCATGCACTTGGCTAAAGCGGCTGATATGCGTGCAGATGGTCAGCATCAGGCCGACGCCCGCATCGCGGGCGCGCTGGACCACTGCATCACGCTCCGGCGCGAAGTCGGGGAAATCCAGATGGCAATGGCTGTCGACCAGCATCACTTCGCCTCCTCCGGCTCGACATAGCGCGGGAAAGCTGGGGTTGGTGCTGGCAGCAGCGTACCCGGCGTCAGCGGATTGGCCGCCAGATCGGCAAAGCCACGCTGGTCAGTCGGCACCACCAGTAAATCCAGGATGCGGTTGCTGGTGTCGGGCATGAAGGGCTGGGTCATGATCGCCAGTTGGCGAATGACATCAGCCAGAGTGTAGAGGACCGTGCCCAGCCGCACCCTGTCGGTCTTTGACAGGGTCCATGGGGCCATTTCCTGGACATAGCGGTTGGCTTCGTCCACGACGTGCCAAATGGCATCCAGCGCCTTGTTAAAGGCCTGGACGTCGAGTTCGGCGCGCACGGCATCCAGCATACCCTTGGCGGTATTCAGCAGGGCGTGATCATCATCGCTTAGCGTGTCTGGTGCTGGCAACTGGCCGTCATGATACTTCTGAATCATGGAGAAAACGCGCTGGCACAAGTTGCCGTAACCATTGGCCAAATCGACATTGATCCGCTGCGCCATGGCGCGCCTGGAAAAGTCACCG
>CALRNG020000340.1:0-4726 GCA_943369495.1 Rhizobium sp. Q54 | reverse complement strand
CACAAAGAAGCGCCCAAACCTGCCTGGCAAGGTCCGGTCAGCTTTTTTGGCGCCGACTACCCATCTCCTTGGCCATGTCGGTCAGCTTTTCCAGGGCGGCGGCCGTCGTTTCCGTTGGCAACTGCTCAATCCGCGTGCCATCTGGCGTGACGATGATCAGCGCCACCGGGATAATGCCACCACCCCCGCCGCCGCCCACAGGTTCTCCGAAAAGCGACCCGCCGCCGGTGCCGACGCCAAACGTCGTGATGGTGACTGGGATGATGGTCGTATCGCCCACCGTTACCGGTGTGCCCAGCACACCTTTGCCCAACAGCTGCTCGAACGCCGTCATGGTGGCGGTCATCATCAGCTGAGCCGGATCGGTGACGAATGGCGCCAGCAGGGGATTGACGGACAAGAGTGAGGGAAGCATCACCCGAACCTCCATATGGGTTGCGTAAGGGTGATGCTATGCCATCAAAAACATTTCGCAAGTGCGAAAGAATTACCTCTACCGCGACAGACCCTGCGCCAGGTTCGGCTGGTCCAGCGGTACGAAGCCGTAATGGCGCAGCCAGCGCAGGTCGGCGTCAAAGAAGGAGCGCAGGTCGGGGATGCCGTATTTCAGCATCGCCACGCGCTCGATACCCATGCCGAAGGCAAAGCCCTGATACTTCGTGCTGTCGATGCCGCAATTCTCCAGCACCTTCGGGTGCACCATGCCGGAGCCCATGATTTCCAGCCAATCGCCATGATTGCCCAGCTTCAGCTCCCCGCCCTTGCGCGAACAGCCGATATCCACCTCTGCCGACGGTTCGGTGAAGGGGAAGAAGCTGGGGCGGAAGCGGATGGGCAGATCGTCGATCTGGAAGAAGGCGCGGCAGAATTCCAGGATGCAGCCCTTGAGATGGCCCATATGGATATCCTCGCCGATCACCAGACCTTCGATCTGATGGAAGACGGGTGTGTGCGTCTGGTCATAGTCAGAGCGATATGTGCGGCCCGGCGCGATGATGCGAATCGGCGGCTTGTTCTTCAGCATGGTGCGGATCTGCACCGGGCTGGTATGGGTGCGCAGCACGCGGGCCGCACCCTCCGCCGAGGGCGGCAGATAGAATGTGTCGTGCATCTGCCGGGCCGGATGCTCCGGCGGGATGTTGAGCGCCGTGAAATTATTGAAGTCCGTCTCGATATCCGGCCCTTCTGCAACTGTGAAGCCCATGGCGGCGAAAATGGCCACCATCTCATCCACGGTCTGGCTGATCGGGTGGATGCGTCCCTGGGTCTCGGGCCGCGCCGACAGGGTGACGTCGATCCGCTCAGCCGACAGACGCTTTTCCAGCTCGATCGTCTTCAACTCGCCCCGGCGGCCCTCGATGGCGGCTTCCACGGCGGTCTTGACGGCGTTCAGCGCCGCACCCCGCGCCTTACGCTCATCCGGCGTCAGGGACCGCATGTCGCCCATCAGGGCCGTGATGCTGCCCTTCTTGCCCAGGACGGCAACCCGCACCTCTTCCAGGGCGGCGCTGTCATTGGCAGAGGCGATGGTGGCCAGGGTTTCGGCCTTGAGCGTATCGAGCGTGTCCATGAGGGGTCCGGATCAGGAAAGGGAGGGGGCGCAAGCGCCCGGTTGGAAGTCGGTCAAGGGGGTGACAAGCGAGGCCCAGGGCGGCAGCGGTTTGATCTGCCGTACCTTCTCCGCCAGCCGCCGATCGGCGGTGATAAGTGGGGATGACAGTTCCTGCGCCAGGGCCACATAGAACATGTCGTAGGCAGGGTGCCCCGTCGCCCGCGCCAGCCAGATTGCATCTGACAAAAGCGACCTGGAGGGTGTGACCACCAGTTTCAACTGACTGATCACGTGCAGCGCTTGGGCCGCGATAACATCGGTCAGTTCGCCGCGTGCCAGCTTCTTCCACAAGATGTTGGCGACTTCAGCATACATCAGGTCAGGTGCGTGCAGTTCGGCGTGCAGCAACGGTTCGGCCAAATGCGAATCCGGTTCGGCAATAGCCAGTTTGATGGCAACGGAGGCATCCAGCACATATCTCATCTATGCTCACCGTCCCGGTCTTCCCGCAACAGCACCTCAGACGGCGTCCGACACATGCCTTGGCTGGCTGCCCGCAACGATGCCAGACGGGCAATCAGTTCCGGTGATTGTCCGATGCTGCCCACCTGCGCTGTCAGAACAGCCGCCACCTCTTCCTCGATCGTGCGGCCCGACCGCAGGGCGCGGTCTTCCAGTCCCTTGATCAAGGCTTCATCGTCGATGCGGATGGTCAGCGAACCCATGGCGTCCTCCGGTCCCGGTGCGGTCCCGATGATATCACAGATGGCGGGCACAATATTTGCCACACAAGCAAAAGGGGGAGCGGGCCCGCCGGGCCTGCTCCCCCTTTCAACTTGCAACCGTTCTGAGTTCCGTTACCGGAAATCAGGCGGCCTTGAGAGCAGCCTCAGCCTGTGCGCACAGGCTCTTAAAGCTCTCCGGCTCGCGGGCGGCGATGTCGGACAGGACCTTACGGTCCAGTTCGATACCAGCGCGCTTCAGGCCGTGGATCAGGGTGCTGTACTTCAGCCCGTGCAGACGTGCACCGGCGTTGATACGCTGAATCCACAGGCCGCGGAAATCGCGCTTCTTGTTGCGACGGTCGCGATAGGCGTAACGAAGCGCCTTTTCGACCTTTTCAATCGCAACGCGATAGCACTTGGAACCGCGACCACGATAGCCCTTGGCGAGCTTCAGGATCTTCTTGTGACGGGCGTGAGTGGTGACGCCCCGCTTAACGCGTGCCATAGGTCAGTCCTCTCACTTAACCCGCAGGAAATTCTCGGCGATCTTCTCGCCGTCGGCCTTGAACATAACGAACGTACCACGCGCGTTACGCTTCATCTTCAGGGGGCGCTTGCTCATGCCGTGGCGCTTGCCGGCGGCCTGGGCCTTCACCTTGCCCGAAGCGGTGAACTTAAACCGCTTCTTGGCGCCCGAATGGTTCTTCAACTTGGGCATTTTCGGTCCTTCTTCACATGTGGACGGTGGGCATGCCCCGGGCTTCTCGCCCGGCCGCACCGTCCGATGGAGCGGGTGCTTATAGAGGAGGTGCCGAGACTTGGCAAGAAGCCTAGGTAAGCGGACTCCACATAGGCACCCGGCGTTGAGTTGTGATGTTCCCTCAAACGCCGGGCGCCGCCGTCCGGCGGCTTGGCTTACGCGCACATGGGTGCGCGGGCGCTCAACGCGCCAACGGAGCTGCGGTGAGTAAAGCTCACCGCAGCTCGGTATTAATCCTCAAATGGGTCGCGCATCAGGATCGTGTCATCGCGTTCGGGGCTGGTGGACAGGAGCGTCACCGGGGCTTCAATCAGTTCTTCGATGCGGCGCACATATTTGATGGCGGCGGCGGGCAGTTGCGCCCAGGAGCGGGCACCCTGGGTGCTTTCGCTCCAGCCCTCGAACGTCTCATAGATCGGTTCCACCTGGGCCTGGGCCGTCTGACCGGCGGGCAGATGCTGGATCACTTCGCCATTCAGCTTGTAGCCCGTGCAGACCTTCAGCTCGTCAAACCCATCCAGCACGTCCAGCTTGGTCAGCGCGATGCCGGTGATGCCGCCGGTCTTGATGGCCTGACGCACCATCACGGCGTCGAACCAGCCGCAGCGGCGCTTGCGGCCCGTGACGGTGCCAAACTCATGCCCGCGCTGGCCGATCTTGTCGCCGATCTCGTCATGCAGTTCGGTGGGGAACGGGCCGGAGCCGACGCGCGTTGTATAGGCCTTGGTGATGCCCAGCACATAGCCAACCGCACTCGGCCCCATGCCCGACCCGGCGGCGGCATTGCCGGCCACCGTGTTGGAGGAGGTGACGAACGGATAGGTGCCGTGATCCACGTCCAGCATGGCGCCCTGCGCGCCTTCGAACAGGATGCGCTTGCCCTGGCGCCGCGCCTCGTCCAGACGCTTCCAGACAACAGCGCTGTAGGGCAGCAGCTTGGGCGCCACCTCGCGCAACTGGGCCAGGACCTCGTCCCGGCTCAGCTCTTCCGCGCCTAAGCCGCGCAACAGGGCATTGTGGTGGAACAGCAGCTGTTCGACCTTCTGCTCCAGCACCGCCTCATCGGCCAGATCGCAGACGCGGATGGCGCGGCGGGCCACCTTGTCCTCGTAAGCCGGGCCGATGCCACGGCCCGTGGTGCCGATCTTGTTGACGCCGCGCGCTTCCTCACGCGCCTTGTCGACCGCGCTGTGCAGCGGCAGGATCAGGGCGCAGTTTTCGGCCACCAGCAGGGTGTCGGGCGTGATCGTCACACCCTTTTCCTGAATGGCCGCGATCTCCTTCAGCAGCGCCCAGGGATCGACGACGACGCCATTGCCGATCACCGACAGCTTGCCGGGGCGGACCACGCCGCTGGGCAGCAGGGAGAGTTTGTAGACGACGCCGTTGATCACCAGCGTATGGCCGGCATTGTGACCGCCCTGGAAGCGGACCACGACATCGGCCCGGCTGGACAGCCAGTCGACGATCTTGCCCTTGCCCTCGTCGCCCCATTGGGCGCCGACCACCACCACATTTGCCATGGTTCAGGGGTTCCTGCTTGTCCTAAGTGAGTCTTGCGCGTGTCGTTCCGGGCAAGCGCCGCACATGAAAAACCCCGGCGCAAGACCGGGGTTCGAAGGCAGGTTCTTGCAGGCCCTCATGAGCCAAGAGCGCGCCGAGGTCAAGCTTGGCGCGCATGGCCGGCCG
>CALRNG020000339.1:0-4728 GCA_943369495.1 Rhizobium sp. Q54 | reverse complement strand
TAGCCGTCATGCTGGACATGGATATGGTCATCTCCGTCTATCTGGACGAGAACGCGGCCCGCCACACCCGGCAGCTGGATGAAATTTCTGGTCGCCTGGATGCCCATGTCCGCCACATGGTGGATGGCGTGGCGCAGGCCGCGACGCAGCTGGATGGCAGCGCCCGGCAGATGCGCCAATCCGTGACGGAAACCACCGATCTGGCGCGGTCCGCGCAGAAGGCTGCCGACCGCGCCACCGATAATGTCAGCACAGTTGCCTCGGCATCGGAGGAATTGTCGGCCTCCATCGGGGAGATCGTGAACCAGGTCTCCCGGTCTACCAGCGTGGCGCGCGAGGCCGTGGTGGAAGCCGGCAATGCCGACGCCGCCATCGGCGCCCTGGCCGAAGCGACGGGCCGCATCAATCAGGTCGTTGACCTGATCGCCGACATTGCCGAACAGACCAATCTGCTGGCGCTGAATGCCACCATTGAGGCGGCGCGGGCCGGAGAGGCGGGCAAGGGCTTCGCCGTCGTGGCGGGCGAGGTCAAACAGTTGGCCAGCCAGACGGCTCGCGCGACGGAGGATATCGCCCGCCAGGTGGCGGAAATGCAGGGCCGCATGGGCAAGGCCGTGGAGGCCCTCGCCACCATCGACCGCACCATCCGCGAGATGGATCAGATCTCCGGCTCCATCGCCGCCGCTATGGAACAGCAGGGTGCTGCCACCAGGGAAATCGCCCGCAATGTGCAGATGGCCGCCATGGCCACCGCCGAGGTGGGGGAGAATGTGTCCGGCGTATCGGGTGCCGCCGATGCCGTCAGCACGGCGGTGGGCTCTGTGGGTCACGCATCGACGGCCCTGTCGCAGGAGGCCGAGGGGTTGCGCCATGGCTTCGACAGCTTCATCGCGGAGCTGCGCGCCGCCAAGTAAGAAAATACTGATATTCTAAGTCCCTGTCAGGAAGGGATAATTCCGCCCGACCTGTGTGATGCCACTTCTGGTTTCTTATGCTTGGCTGTATGATCGGTTGGCGAAGGCGGTTGCCCGGTGTGGCAACAGGAGGGTGCGATGGATCGGCAGGCCCGTACCGGCTATGGCGTGGCTGCGTTACTCCTGTTGTCAGGGTGCGCCCTGCTGGCCGGCGGTATCCTTAGAATCGTCCCGGAACCGGAACGCCCCTTGCATATCGGCACCAACCTCTGGCTGGGTTATGAGCCGTTCCATCTGGCCCGCGCCGCCGGCCATCTGCCGGAGGATGTGACCTTGGTGGAGGCGCGGTCGTCACCGGCCCTGATGGAGGCCGTGTCCGCCGGCAGCCTGGATGGCGCCGCCCTGACCATGGATGAGGTGATGCGGCTGGAGGCGGCGGGACGGCCCATGGCGGTGCTGGCCGTCCTGGATATCTCGCAGGGGGCCGATGCCGTGCTGGCCCGGTCGGCGGAGGTGACGCAGGCCCCGCTGGCCGGCAAACGCATCGGGGTGGAAGTCGAAGGGGTTGGCGCCTTCGTCCTGCACCGGTTCCTGGAACGTCAAGGCGTGCCGCCGGCCCAGGTGCAGGTGGTGCCCGTGGCGGCGGGCGACCATGAGGAGGCGTTTGCCCGGCACAATCTTGATTATCTGGTCAGTTACGAACCGCTGGTCGGTCGGCTGGAGGGGCACGGGGCCGTGCGTGTCTTTGACAGCGCCGCCATGGCGGGCGAGGTGGTTGATGTGCTGGCCGTGCGTCGTGACCGGCTGGCGCGGCGCGACGATACGCTGCGCCGGCTCCTGGCGGCCTGGTATCACGGCGTGGGCCTGCTGAAGGAGGGCAAGCCGGAATGGCGGGACCGAGTGACGCGACGTCAGGGCATGACGCCGGAGCAGCTGGCCCAGGTCTTGGCCGGCCTGGATTTTCCCGATGGTGCCGGGAGCCGGACGCTGCTGGTCCCGGGCACGCCGGCCCTTGAACCGGTGCGGCGCTGGTTGCGTGCGACGGGGGAGGTGGCTGGGCCCCTCGATCCCCGTCTCGACCCCAGCTATCTGCCGCGATAGGGGGAGGGAATGATACAGCCCACCTTGTTGCGCGTGATGCTGTTTCCGCCGCTGCTGGGCGTGGTCGTGATCGGGCTTGCTGTCTGGCTGCTGGCCTATCCCGCCATGATCCGTGAAGTGGTGGAATATGAACGGCAGGCCTTTGCCCAGGCGGGTGCCGGTGCCGCGTCGGAGATGTCCCACCATGTTAACGGGCGGGATGGCATTGATGTTGATGCCGTCGACCGCATCGCCCTGCGTACCCATGCCGACCATGTCTTCCTGGCGGGCAAGGCAGACCGGCTGGACTTTGCCAATGACATCCTGTTTCAGGGCAGCAGCCTGTCCGATCTGGAGATGGTGCCCGCCACCCTGCGCAAGGCCGTGGCCGAACGGGCCTGCGGGCGGGGCCTGGTGCTGGGCGATGGCGAGAAATGGGTGGCCGGGTGCTGGCCCGTGACGGACGGTGTGCGCCTGATCGGCGCGTCCAGCCCGCTGGCCGGGCATCTGGTGGTGGTAAGGCGTATCGACTGGGTGATGGCGAAGGCCCGTGCCGACCTGTTGAACCAGAGCATGCGCATTGGTGGTCTGCTGTTGGTGCTGGTCGGGTTGCTGCTGTTTCTGTCGGTGCGGCTGATCGTCGTGCCGGTGGCGGGCATGGCCAGCCGCCTGTCGCTTGTCGGGGATCAGGATGAGCTGGTACCCCTCAAATCACGCACCGGCATCCGGGAATTGCGGGATTTCACGCTGGTCCTGAACCACGCCCTGTCGGCACTGCGCCGTCGGGAGCGGGAGTTGCAATCCATCCTGGACACGGCGGTGGACGGGATCATCACCATCGACGCATCCGGCACCATCCTGCAGGCCAATCGCGCCGTGGGACAGTTGTTCGGTCTTCCCGTGGAAACACTGGTGGGCAGCAATATTTCCCTGCTGATGACGGACCATGAAAGCGGCCGGCATGACAGCTACGTCCGCTCCTACATGGCCACCGGCGATGCCCGTATCATCGGCAAGGGGCGGGAGGTCGTGGCGAAAAAGGCCGATGGTTCCACCTTCCTGGCATGGCTGTCGGTGGGACGTCTGGAACTGGCCAGTGGCCTGCACTTCACCGCCGTGATGCGCGACGTGACGGCGGAGCGGGAGGCGGAGATCGCCGTGCACCGGCTGGCGAATCGCGACCTGGATCTGGACCTGCTGAACCGCCACTCCTGGACTGCCGAACTGTCGGGCCTGCTGGAGCAGGGAGCCGACGGGGAGGGGTTCTGGGTGCTGATGGCCCATGTCCGCAATCTGGATGATCTGGTGGTCACCTTCGGCCCGCAGGTGGAAACGCCGGTCATGGGCGCCATCAACCGCCGCATCCTGGAATTGCTGAATCATTGTGAATTGTCGGCCCGCCTGACGCGCACCCAGCTGGCCTATGCCGTATCAGCGCCGGGCGGGGAGGCCGATCCCTATCTGACGGCGGCCCTTTCCGCGACCTTCCGCGATGGGGTGGACCTGGGCGGGTTGTCCATGCTGCCCGATGTGCATTTTGTCATCCTGCCCCGGGCCCAGGCCTATAAAAGCCGGGAGGCGCTGCTACTGGCCCAGGATGCGGGCGCCAGTTGGGCGGCACAGACGGCGGATCAGCGCGCCAGCCCCGTTGTCACCTATGACGACCAGGTGGCGGACGCCATCCGCGAGCGCACGGCCGTGGCCGCCGACCTGCCCGCCGCCATGACCGCCGGCCTGCTGTACCCTGTGTTTCAGCCGCAGGTGCGGCTGCGCGACGGCGCTGTGCGCGGGGTGGAGACGCTGGTGCGCTGGCGCCGCGCCGATGGCAAGCCGGGGCCCGGGCCGGCCTTGTTCATTCCGGTTGCCGAACGGATCGGGCTGGTGGGCGATATCGACCGGCTGGTGGCCAAGCGTACCTTGAAGCATCTGTCATCGGGCCGGTTGGGCCTGCCGCACGACGCTGTCATTTCCATCAATGCCTCGGTCAAGGAACTGGCCGATCCTGTCTGGCTGGACGGGTTGATGGACATTGTGCGTCAGGCCGGCGTGCCCACCGACCGGCTGGAGATCGAGGTGACGGAAACGGCGGTGATGGAGAATCTGGACCGGACGGCGGGCGTGCTGGCCCGGCTGCGCGCGGCGGGGGTCAAGGTGGCGATCGATGATTTCGGCGCCGGCTATGCCTCGCTCTCCTACCTGAAGCATCTGCCTGCCGACGTGATCAAGATCGACCAGTGCTTCATCCGCGACCTGGCCGACAGCCGCCGGTCGCGCCACATTGTCGGCTCCGTCATCATGCTGGCCCATGATCTGGATATGGAGGTGGTGGCCGAAGGGGTGGAGAATGCGGAAACAGCCGCCATCCTGGCCGAGCTTGGCTGCGATATCGGCCAGGGCTGGCATTTCGGCCGCCCGATGGAGGCTGAGGCGCTGGCGGCGTTTGTGGCCGCTCGCGGTTAGGGCACGTTCACTCCACCGGGATCGTGCTTTCCCGTTTCACCAGCTTATAGGCCAGCAGCTTCTGTTCCGGTCCGTCGCCGCTGCGTCCCGGCTGCCATTTGTTGCGCATGGCGTTGGCGAGCGCGGCCACGGCGGCCTTGCCCATGGCGGCGATGGGCTGGCGGATGGTGGTCAAGGGCGGCCAGACCGTGGTCGCGATCAGCGTATCGTCAAACCCGGCCACCGACAGGTCGTTCGGCACATCCAGATGCAGCCGGTGTGCGACGGAGATGGT
>CALRNG020000338.1:0-4732 GCA_943369495.1 Rhizobium sp. Q54 | reverse complement strand
GGTGACCGCATCCGCGACATCCATATCGCTATGTGTGGACAGCACCACCATGCCGCCGGCCCGGCGGTGTGCGGTGATCAAGGCGGCCAGTCTGTCAATCGAGTCGCGGTCCAAGGCCGTGGAAGGCTCATCCAGCAGCCACAGGGGCGCGGCGCTGGCCGGGGCCAGGGCCAGCCGGGCCAGATTGACGCGTTTCTTCTGTCCCGCCGACAGGTAGCGGCCTGGCATGTCGGCCACATGATCCATGGCCACCGCGGCCAATGCCTGCGCTGCCCGGTCTTCCGGATCGGCCAAGCCATCCAACCCGGCCCAGACCGACAGATTTTCCAGCGCCGTCAGGGTTGGCTTGACCGCATCCTGATGACCGGCATAGCGCAGGCGGGCGCGGTGGGCATCCGGATCGCGGGCAATGTCGGCCCCGTCCCAGGTCAACGTGCCGGAGAACGGGCGCGACAGGCCGGCCAGCAGACGCAGAAGGCTGGATTTGCCGCTGCCGTTCGGCCCCACAAGGATCAGGGCGCCGCCCGGTGACAGGCTGAAATCGAGATCAGCGAACACCACCCGCTCCCCGCGCAGGCAGGTCAGGCGGTGGGCGGCAAGGCCATGGTCGGTGGATGGGGTCTGGCCCTGTATCACGGAATAAGGCTCCTGGCTGGCTGGCGCCAAAATGCCAGAAAGGGCGGGCCGAAAGATAGAGATTCCGGATAAAGAAACGGCCACCGCGGGGGGCTGATGCGGTGGCCGTGAAATGGTACCGATCCGGGGCAGGATCGGCGGTGCGGGCTGACATTCCAAATGGGGCCTGGAAATGTCCACCAAGGCGGGGTGTCTCAAGTCGCCTCAGCTTTCCCAGATACAAGTTGGAAGCGCCGCATGACCAAACTCGGACCTGAAAGTGGCGAAAATGTGATTTGTGCGCAGGGCACCCGACCTATGCGCAATTTCACGATCCCGAAACAAAAAACCGCTTTCACCGCTGGGGGTTCGGCCCTATACACCCGCCTATCGCAGCGCACGTGCCTATGGCCCCCACACCCGTCTCTTGGTCGTTTTTCTGACCGGACGGAGCCGTCAACCCGGTG
Source organism: Rhizobium sp. Q54 (assembly GCA_943369495.1). GTDB lineage: Bacteria > Pseudomonadota > Alphaproteobacteria > Azospirillales > Azospirillaceae > Niveispirillum. The sequence continues at coordinate 3,650 of CALRNG020000338.1, read as the reverse complement.
GGGTTATGCAACGACGTAACGCGTATCCTCGTCCGTCCCTTAAACAAGGCGGCGAATTGGAGGCTACGATGGTTGTTGTTGTGTTCGGGGGGCCGGTCGCGCTCTCCGTGTCATTTAATTCTGTTCGCGCGTCCGACATCGGCGCGTCGATCCTTCCTGGTGTCATGACCAGTATCTGACCCGCCTGGGCCGGCTGCGTTTCGCGGCACGCTTGGGCGGAACCGGACCCGTATCGGGTCCGGCAAAAGCCATTTACCCCCCATACATCCCCCGCTTCATGCCGCCTCGGAGTCCATGATGACCGAGAAGATCGCCCGATTCTTCGCTGAACAGACCCCCGCCACCCCGTGCCTGGTCGTGGACCTGGATGTCGTTGCCGAAAATTACGGCAAGCTGGCGACCGCCATGCCCGACAGCCGCATTTTCTACGCCGTCAAAGCCAATCCGGCGCCGGCGATTCTGCGCCTGCTGGTGGAAAGCGGCTCCTGCTTCGACACCGCCTCGGTCCCGGAAATCCAGTATTGCCTGGACGCCGGTGCCACCCCGGATCGCATTTCGTTCGGCAATACCATCAAGAAGGCCGGCGATATCCGCGTCGCGCACGGGCTGGGCATTGATCTTTTCGCCTTCGACAGCATCGAAGAGCTTGAAAAGATCGCCGAGCATGCGCCGGGTTCCCGCGTCTTCTGCCGCATCCTGACCTCGGGCGAAGGGGCCGACTGGCCGCTGTCGCGCAAGTTCGGGTGCGAACCGGACATGGCGCGCGACCTGCTGATCCAGGCGTCGAAGATGAATGTCCGCCCCTATGGCGTGTCGTTCCATGTCGGCAGCCAGCAGCGCGACCTGAAGCAGTGGGATATCGCGCTGTCCACCGCCGCCGCCATCTTCAAGGGCTGCGAGGACCAGGGCGTTCTGCTGTCCATGGTCAATATGGGCGGCGGTTTCCCCACCCGATATCTGAAGGACGTGCCCACCAGCCAGGCCTATGGCGAGGCCATCAATGACAGTCTGCGCCGTCATTTCGGCAACCGTCTGCCTGAAACCATCATCGAGCCGGGCCGCGGCATGGTGGGCAATGCCGGCATCATCCAGTCGGAAGTGGTGCTGATTTCCCGCAAGTCGGCCAATGACGACAAGCGCTGGGTCTATCTGGATATCGGCAAGTTCGGCGGTCTGGCCGAGACCATGGACGAGGCCATCCAGTACCCGATCCAGACCGACCGCGACGGCCCCGCCGAAGCGGTGATCCTGGCGGGCCCGACCTGCGACAGTGCCGATGTGCTGTATGAAAAGGCGGAATATCGTCTGCCGACCTCGCTGAAGATCGGCGACAAGGTGACGATCATGGCCACCGGCGCCTACACCACCACCTATTCGGCGGTGAATTTCAACGGCTTCTCGCCGTTGCAGGCCTACTATATCTGATCTTGCCCCGTCGGCGGACGGGCAGGGTTCGTGACACAAGCCGCCCCAAAAGGGCGGCTTGTGGCGTTTTTGTGGCCGATTGATGGATTTTTGTGCATCATTTGAAACACTGCGTAATTTTTTTGCAACACCTGCCGGTAATGTTGCACAGCAGCATGCGCAGGTTCTAGGCGATGCGGCTGGAAACTCCCATAATCAGCGTGAAATCACCGCCTACCCCCGTCTGGCATCAGATTTGCTGAAGGGGGCAGGGACCCAATCATAAATGCCTCATAATGGAGTGGTTCATGCGTTTCTCCAAGTTCCTCGCCTCCACCGCGATCGCCCTCGCCATGCTGGGCGGCGCTGCTGCCGCGCAGGCTGAAGACGCCCCGTTCACCTTCTCCGGCACCGCCGCGCTGACCAGCGACTACGTGTTCCGCGGTTACAGCCAGACCGACAGCGACCCGGCATTCCAGGCCGGCCTGACCGCCAGCCATGAGAGCGGCTTCTTCGTGTCCGCCTGGGGCTCGAACGTCGATCTGGGCTCCGATAGCGATATCGAGGTCGACCTGATCGCCGGTTACACCAACAGCGTCGATAACCTGACCTACACGGTCGGCGCCTATTACTACACCTATCCGGGTGCTGATGGTTCGGCCGAGTTCGACTATTTCGAGGCCGGCCTGGATCTGGCCTATGCCATCGACAAGGTCACGCTGACCGGCAAGCTGTACTACTCGCCGGAATTCTTCGGTGCTGCTGGTGGCGATGCCTGGTACTTCGCGGGCGGCACCTCGGTTGCCGTCACCGACACCGTGTCGGTCTATGGCGCCATCGGCTTCAACGAGCTGGATAACGGCACCGACTACCAGGACTATCAGGCTGGCGTCGCGGTGAAGTTCGAGCCGTTCGTGCTGGACCTGAAGTACACCGACACCGACGTGAAGGCTGGTGGCCCGCTGGCCGACAGCCGCTTCGTCGCCACCCTGACCTACGCGTTCTGATAACAGGCGGGCCTTATCCCGCCTGACAAGCCCAAGCGGTCCAAGCACGGCCGGTCCCTTACAGCGGGGGCCGGCCGTTGCTTTTGGGGCGACCTATGCTTTCCGCCCCTTGCCCGCCGGGGCGTTCGGCGCGAAGATGAGGTCGTGGGAGATAAGGTGTAACCATGTCCATCGGCAGCATCGGCACGGCCCTGTCCGGCGCGCTGGCCCAGACGCAGCGTCTGGCCAACAGCGCCAATAATGTGGCCAACCAGCGCAGCACGGGCGCCATCCCGGCGGCGGATGGAACGGTGCAGCCCGGCCAGACCCAGGCCTTTCAGCCGCAAAGCGTCAGCCAGACGGCTGTGACGGGTCCTAATGGCCAGGGGCAGGGGACGCGCGTCGTCGCCCGGCCCACCACGCCCGCCTATATTCCCGAATATCAGCCCGACAGCCGGGACGCGAATGAGCAGGGGCTGGTGGCTGCCCCCAATGTCGATCCTGCCGCCGAACGGGTAGACCAGATCTCCTCACTGCGCGCCTTCCAGGCCAATCTGGCCACCATCCGCGCCCAGGATGAGCTGGAGCGCAGCGCTATCAACGCGCTGGCCTGACGCGCTCCTGCCTTCGGCCCTGCACACTTGCCCGCTGCCCCCCGGAAAGGCAGGATGCCCGCCATGAAACCGCCATGGCGTGGGGCGATGCTGTCCTTTCGCGCTTTCTCTGGCACCAAGAACAGGAACCCATCATGCTGCGCCGTTCGCTGCTGACGCTCGCCCTGGCCGCCCCCTTGCTGGCCACCCTGCCCGCCGCTGCCCAGTCCATCGTGGATTTCTCAAGCCGCGAGCCGATCGTGCTGGATGTGGCCAGCATTGAGGTGGAAAGCGCCTATGCGGCCCCGATGGCCCCGCCCCATATCGATCACGAATTGCCGCTGACCCCGTCGGACGCCGTCCGCCTCTGGGTCTCCTCCCGCCTGAAGGCCGGCGGGCCGCAGGGCAGGGCGCGGGTGATCATCAAGGATGCATCGGTCAGGGAGATCGAGCTGGACCGGACCACGGGCATCAAGGGCTGGTTCACCAAGGACCAGTCGCAGAAATATGAAGGCAAGCTTCAGGTCGAGATCGTGGTGGAAGGCACCTCGCGCGGCTTCACAGGCAGCGTGTCAGGCGCCGTCGCCCGCTCCACGACGGTGGCGGAGGATGTGACCCTGGCGCAGCGGGAAACGACCATGAATGATCTGGTTCGCGGTCTGGCGGG
>CALRNG020000337.1:0-4734 GCA_943369495.1 Rhizobium sp. Q54 | reverse complement strand
AGGTGGATCAAGAGACGCAACCCGGAAGGCGGTCTGTCGCGACAGCCGCAACTAAACTCTCAGTGGCGACACACGGCGGCGATGCCGTCAGCCACCCGCTCGATGTTATCCTCCGTCAGGCCGGCGACATTGGCGCGACCGGTGCCGGTGATATGCACATGGTGATCCGACCGCAGCCGAGTGACGGCGTCCGGTCCGATGCCCAGCAGGGCGAACATGCCGCGCTGACGGCCCAGGAAGCCGAAATCACGCTCGCACCGGTCGGCCAGCAGACCAACCAGACGGCTGCGCATGCCATTGATGCGGGTGCGCATCTGGCGCAATTCCGCCCGCCATTGCGCCTTCAACGCTGCATCACCCAGGATATGGGCCACGATGGCGGCACCATGGTCGGGCGGCATGGAATAGTTGGTGCGGATGATCGGCATCAGATGCGCCTGCGCCAGCACGGCGGCTGCCCCCGTCTCCCCCACAAGCGTCAAGGCCCCCACCCGTTCCCGGTACAGCGCGAAATTCTTCGAACAGGAGCTGGCGACCAGCATTTCCGGCAAGCGGGACGCCAGCAGGCGCGTGCCCACGGCATCAGCATCCAGACCATCGGCAAATCCCAGATAGGCCAGATCAACAAGCGGAAAGGCCCCGGTGCGGGCCAGCAGGTCGGCGATCTGCGCCCATTGCCCCTCATCAGGGTCGGCGCCCGACGGGTTGTGGCAGCATCCGTGCAGCAACAGCACGTCGGCTGATTCCATCCCCGCCAGCGCCTCCATCATGGCATCGAAGCGCAAGGTCCCGCGCGCCACGTCGTAGTATGGATATGTCACCACCGCGTGCCCGGCGGCGGTGAAGATGGCGCGATGGTTGGCCCAGGTCGGATCGGGGATGAAAACCCGCCCGCCCGGACGCAGCCGGTGCAGGAATTCCGCCGCCAGACGCAAGGCGCCGGTTCCCCCCGGAGCTTGCACTGTCCGCGCCCGGCCTGTCAGGTCGGTCCCTTCCCCGAACAGCAGATCGCGCATCAGGCGGTTAAAGTCGGCATTGCCGGCCGAGGAGAGGTAGCGCTTGCTATGCTGGTTGGCCAGCAGCCAGGCCTCCGCCCGCTTGACGCTGGGCAGGATCGCCACCTCCCCCTGCCCATCCTTATAGACGCCGATGCCCAGGTCGACCTTGTGCGGGCTGGGGTCAGCCGCGAACAACCGCGACAGACCCAGGATCGGGTCCTGGGGTGGTTCAGCCAGATGTGCGAACATATCTCAAAACTCCTTTTGTATCGTTATACGAGACGCTATCTTGATTGACGTGACAAATCTAACGTGTTTCAGTTTAAAAAGCCAATCGGCAACAACAATAAGGTGCCGACCCGATGGGGCCGGTGCCATGGCATGGAGATGGCTGGGTATGTCTGAGGCTGGGTATCCGCCGGAGGATCGGCGGGAGATATTGGACGCGCGCTGGAACGTGGCCTGCGCCTTCCTGATCTTCTTTGCGACATTGGGCATTCCCGCGATCATGATTCCGGTGCTTTATGCGCCGATCATTGATGAGACGGGTTGGTCACGCGGCGATGTGGCGCTACTGACCTCGGTAAAGTTCGGGGTGGGCGCCGTCGCTGCCTATGTGACGGGGCATCTGGTGGAACGGTTTGGGGTACGCCCCGTCACCATCGCCTGTGGCGCGATTTCCGGCTGCGCACTGCTGCTGATGCCGCTGGTCCACAGCCTGTGGACGCTGTACCTCGTCGGCGCCCTGCTGGGGATCAGCGCCCTAGGTGTGACCACAGCCATGAAGATTTTCGTCTCGCAATGGTTCTCCCGCCGTCAGGGGCTGGCCATCGGTGTCTCACTGATGGGCACCAGTTGCGCCGGCGTGGTGGTCCCCTATGTAACGACGATCCTGTCGCAGGAGGTGGGCTGGCGCATGACCTGCGCGTTGATGAGCCTGGTGATCTGGCTGGTGGCCCTGCCCTTCTTCATCTGGCGCGCGCGCGAACGCAGCAGCGATCAGGTGGCCGCCACCGCCCGGCATGACGCCGCCACCCATGGCGCCGCCCCCACCTTCCAGGAGGTGCGGTTCACCCGCGCCTTCATCGTCGCGGCGATCATCTGCTTCCTGGTCGGTGCCGTGGACCATGGTCTGGCGGCGCATCTGGTCATCTATTTCGACCGGGACTTGCATCTGGGTGCCAGCGTCGCCGCCATTGGCTTCTCGGTGGTCATGGTGATGAGCAATATCGGCAAGCTGGCCTATGGCTGGGTGTTCGACCGTTACTCCCTGAAGGGGGTGGCGGCGTGCTGGTTCCTGGTCACCATTGGGGTACTGATGACCCTGCCCATCGAAGGCGTGGTGACCCTGGTCGCCTTCGCCCTGGTCTATGGACCGACACAGGGCGGCATGCTGATCAGCGTACCGGTGCTGGCCAAGCATGTGTTCGGCCCCCGCGCCATGGCCCGCGCCATCGCGGTGCTGACCACAATCTTCATGGCCGGCAGTTCGGCCGGACCGGCCATGGCGGGATATCTGCACGACATGCTGGGCAGCTACACGGTGGCCTTCCTGCTGTTCACCCTGGCGGCCCTGGTGTCTGGCATCCTGACCCTGACGCTGGACCCGCGCTATCACTCAGCCTTCAAGACCAAGGGATAAGTCGATCGTGACGGTCAACAGCATCACGGCCCTGGTGCGCCAGCAGGGCCTGGAACTGCCCAGCCCCCGCATCCCCCAGGCCGATTTCATGCCCTGGCAGCAAGGCGGCCGCCTGCTGCATATTTCCGGTCAGGTCTGCCAATGGCAGGGCGAACGCCGCTATGTCGGCAAGGTCGGCCGCGACCTGTCGCTGGAGGATGGGATCAGGGCGGCGGAACTGTCGGCCCTGAACATCCTGATGTGGCTGGCCCAGGCCGTGGATGACGACGCGGATCGGGTCATCCGCTGTCAGCGGCTGGGCGGATTCGTCAATTCCGTGGAACCGTTCGACGGCCAGGCGCGGGTGATGGGCGGGGCATCGGCGCTGATGGTCCGGCTGTTCGGCGACCGCGGCCGGCACACGCGCAGTTCCGTCGGCGTGTCCATGCTGCCCTTCAACTTCGCCACCATGGTGGAGGCGACCTTTGAAGTAACGCCGGATGCCGATGGCCGTGGCGCCCCGATGCCGGGTTGATTGGACCTCAAGTAGTATCGCGATACGAAACATTGTCTTGCTATACGTTACAACGCCATCCCCGGATGGCAGCATGGCGCAGGCGGGTATCCCCCGTTCACGACATGAACCTTAATGAAGGAACAGGATGATGGGCAGCATGACGGAAAGCCGGAGCATCGAAGCAGGCACCGCCACGCGGATGACGGGGGGCGACGCCCTGGTGGCCGGTCTGCACCGCTGGGGCGTGGACACGGTCTTCGGCGTGCCGGGCGTGCAGTTGGACGAATTCTTCGACGGCCTGTATCGCAACCATGACGGCATCCGCCTGATCCATACGCGCCATGAACAGGGTGCCGCCTATATGGCGCTGGGCTATGCCATGGTGACGGGCAAGCCGGGTGTGTGTGCGGTGGTGCCGGGGCCGGGCGTGTTGAATGCCGGGGCGGCCCTGTCAACCGCCTATGCCTGCAATGCCCGCGTTCTGTGCCTGACCAGCACGGTGAACAGCGCGCTGCTGGACCGCCGCCACGGCGCCCTGCATGAGATCAACGACCAGACGGGCCTGCTGCGCAACCTGACGAAGTGGAGCGGCCGGGCCAGTCACGCCACCGACATCCCGCGTCTGGTGGATGAGGCCTTCCGCCAGTTGCTGACCGGTCGGCCGCAGCCCGTGGCGCTGGAAATCCCGCCCGACATCCTGGCCCAGGTGGCGATGATCCGCTTTGATGCCGCCCTGCCGTCGCTGGCCCGGTCGGTGATCGACCAGGTGGCGGTGGAACAGGCAGCAAGGCTGGCCGCGACAGCCCGCAACCCGATGATCGTGGTGGGCGGCGGTGCGCTGGGGGCGCGTGACGAGATCCGCGCCCTGGCCGAACGGCTGCAGGCCCCCGTGGTCAGCCGGCATATGGGCCGTGGCACCCTGCGCGACGATGATGATTACGCCCTGCCCGCCGCCGCCGCCCTGCCGCACTGGGCCGATATCGATCTGGTGATCGGCATCGGCACGCGCCTGCAACAGTTGCGCGAATGGGGCCATGATGAAAAGTTGAAGATCATCCGCATCGATCTGGATCAGGCGGAGATGCAGCGGGTTGTGGCGCCCACCGTCGCCATCTTCGGCGATGCCGCCGATGGCACGGCGGCGCTGGTCACGGCCCTGGGCGCTGTCGGTGTCTCCCGCCCCGACCGGCGGGCGGAGTTCCAGGCCATCAAACAGGCCTTCCGGGAAGAGATAGCCCGCGATATCCAGCCCCAGATCTCCTATCTCGACGTCATCCGCGCCGCCATGGCGGATGATGATGTGTTCGTGGATGAGATGACCCAGGTCGGCTATGCCAGCCGCTATGGCCTGCCCATTCACACGCCGCGCACCTATGTCAATTCCAGCTACCAGGGCACGCTGGGCTATGGCTTCGCCACGGCGCTGGGGGCGCAGGTGGGGGCGGGTCGACGGCGCACCATCTCCGTCAATGGCGATGGCGGTTTCCTCTATACGATGCCGGAGCTGGCCACGGCCATGCTGCACAACATCAAGCTGACCGCCATCGTCTTCTTCGACGGCAATTTCGGCAATGTGCGCCGTATCCAGCAGAACAAGT
>CALRNG020000336.1:0-4735 GCA_943369495.1 Rhizobium sp. Q54 | reverse complement strand
CATCGGACTCCGGCTTTTCGTCCTCAAGACGGATCGGATTGACGAGCAAGGCGGCACTCCTGAATTTGGTATTCTGCATTCACTGACCTAGCGGGAAATGGGCTGCGGTTCAACCCATCATTAGATGGAGTTCCATACTTATGAGAGGTCGATCCAGACGCTTTTCAAGTCCGTGTATTTTTCAAGCGCATGCAGGCTCTTGTCGCGACCGAAGCCGGACTGCTTGAACCCGCCGAATGGCGTGGTGATATCGCCGGCATCAAAGCAGTTGATCCAGACCGATCCCGCCTTGATGGTCCGCGCCGCCTTCATTGCCGTCGAAATGTCGCGGGTCCAGATGGCGGATGCCAGACCATAGACGGTATCATTGGCGATCTTGAAGGCTTCTTCGGCGGTCTTGAAGGTCAGGGTGGATAGGACGGGGCCAAAAATCTCCTCCCGCGCGATGGTCATGGAACTGTCCACACCATCGAACAGGGTCGGTTCGATGTAATAGCCACCGGTTTCGGTACGCGCCGCCGACCCGCCAAGCCGCAGGGAGGCCCCTTCCGTCTTGCCCTTGTCGATATAGGACAGGACGCGTTCATGCTGTTTGGCATCGACCATGGCGCCCATGGTCGTCGCGGGGTCCAGCGGATCGCCGGGGGTCCAGCGCCTGGAATGGTGGATCACCCGCTCCAGGAACTCGTCCTTGATGCTTTCATGCACCAGCAGGCGAGACCCGGCGTTGCAGACCTCTCCCTGATTAAAGAAGATGCCGCCGGCGGCGTTGGCAGCGGCCTTATCCAGGTTGGCGGCGTCGGGCATGATGATGTGGGGGGTCTTGCCGCCGCATTCCAGCGACACGCGCTTCAGGTTGCTGTCGCCCGAATAGCGCATGAAATATTTGCCGACCTCCGTGGAACCGGTGAAGGCCAGCATGTCGACATCCATGTGGCGGCCGATGGCCTGCCCCGCCGTTTCGCCGAAGCCGGGCACGACATTCAGCACGCCCGGCGGCACGCCGGCCTCCACCGCCAGTTCGCCCAGGCGGATGGCGGTCAGGGGGGATTGTTCGGCGGGCTTCAGCACCACGGAATTGCCCGTCGCCAGGGCCGGCGCCACCTTCCACACCGCCATCATCAGCGGGAAGTTCCAGGGCACGACCACGCCGATGACACCCAGCGGTTCACGCAGGATCAGCGACATGGCGTCGGGTCCGCTGGGTCCGACCTGATCATACAGCTTGTCGATGGCCTCCGCGTAATACTGCACGCAGCGCACCGAAAGCGGGATGTCGATGGAACGGCTGTCGCGGATGGGCTTGCCCATATCAAGCGTTTCCAGCAACGCCAGCTCGTCCGCATGGTCCTCCATCAACCGCGCCAGCTTCAGCAGCACGGCCTTGCGCGCGCGGGGATGCTGATCGCGCCACACACCGGATTCGAAGGTGCGCCTGGCAGCGGCGACGGCCCTGTTCACATCCTCCGCGTCGCATTCGGCGACCTGGGTCAGCACCTTGCCGTCGCGTGGGCTGATATTGGCGAAGCTTTTGCCGCTGGCGGCGGGCACATAGGCGCCGTCAATAAAGGCCTGGGTGCGGAATTGCAGCCGGGCGGCGCGGTCCTGCCAGTTGGTGGCGGCAATGGCGTCCATTCTCGGTCTCTCTCCCGTTATGGCGGGCGTGCCCCGCCTGTCGGGCGACAGAGTGCCCCGTGGCACCGGCGGCGGCAACCCCCATCGGGTGGGTCAATTGTCACGGACACATCTTGGCAATTGCGTCAGCAATGCTGACGTGTTCCGATCGTGATCCCGATATCATCCGGCTGAATGTCCAACCCATGCGTCCCCTCCACATCGCCCTCGCCTTTCTGGTCGCCGTGATCTGGGGGGCCAATTTCGTGGTGATCAAGCTGGCGCTGACCGGCTTTCCGCCCATTCTGCTCACGGCACTGCGCTTCACGCTGGCCTGCATGCCGGTCCTGTTCATTCCGCGCCCGGCGGGGATCGGGTTCAAGCAGCTGGCCTTGGTGTCCACCTTCCTGTTCACGGGCCACTACATCTTTCTGTTCGTGGGCATGGATCAGGGGATGGCACCGGGGCTTGCCTCCATCGTGCTGCAATGTCAGGCCTTTTTGACCATGCTGTTTGCCGCCGGCATGCTGGGTGAGCGGCCCAAGGCACAGCAATTGGTCGGCGCCGGGGTGGCGGCGTTGGGATTGGTGGTTACGGGCAGCACGGTTGGCCTGGACGTCACCTGGATCGGCTTCATCCTGACGCTGCTGGCGGCGGCCAGCTGGGCCATGGGCAATGTGCTGATGCGCCGGCTGCCGCCCACGCCGACCCTGCCGCTGATGGTCTGGCTGTCGACGGTACCGCCCCTGCCCGTCTTCGCCCTGTCGCTGCTGGTGGAGGGGCCGGACAGGGTGTGGGCGGCGTTGACGGGCTTTGGTTGGACTGCCGGTCTGTCGCTGCTCTACATCGTCTGCCTGTCGACCCTGGTGGCGTTCGGCATCTGGGGCATGCTGCTGCGGGAATATAAGGCCGGCGTCGTGGCGCCTTTTTCCCTACTGGTGCCTGTCACGGGCACGGTCGCTGCCCATCTGGCCTTTGGGGAGACGTTCGGGCCCCTGCGCCTGCTGGGTATGGCGCTGCTGTTCGCAGGCATCGTGATCACCATCCTGCCGCTGCGCAAGCGACAGGCGACGACAGCCTGATCAGGGCTGTACCAGGACCTTGGCCCGCATTTTGGGGTGGATTCGGCACTGAATGATAAATTCGCCCGGTGCTGTGAAGGTCACCGGCGTTTCTGTGCCGGGGTCCTGCAGCCCGATATCGAAGATGCCATTCATGCTGGGTGAATAGACATTGTGACCGAACGGGTCCTCGTTTCGGAACGTGACCTGATCGCCCACCTTGATTGTTACCGACCGGGGGGCGAAGGAGATGTCGCGTTGGGCAATGATAATCGGGTCCTCCGCCGCGCTGGACCCGGCCAGAAGGCCCAGTCCCAGCACGGGCATCAGCGTGAACACCGTTTTCCGCAACATGCGCGACATCGCCATCATGTCCCTCCCTTATTGATCGCATCCGATATGGATCAGCAGTTTCACCGCACCTTCACGGGCAGCCGCTTGGCATTGCCCGGCCATGTGCCGGCGAACAGCAGCATGTCATTGCGTTGCTCAACCTGGCGACATTGAGTGCCGGTGACGGCATGGCTACACCGGCCAGCGCCAACCCGAAGACAATCGTTGCGACCTTCTTATTCATCGTCCCCTTCAGATCGCCGTCGGCGTTCTGCCAGCTTTGCGATTGAACAGGTTAGGTAAATCGGGCCGGCTGTCATTAGTCCATTAGCACAATCCGTCAGACCTTGATGTTGAAAATGGCGCAGATCTTCTGGCGTAGCTGCAGGGGCGAAAATGGCTTTATGACATAGGCATCCACTTTGTTGGCTCGGGCTGCCTGCACGAAATCCACGGTTTGATTGCCGGTCAGCATGAGAAAGGGCATGCCCTCCCAGGTTTTGCGGACGTGCTGCAGAAGCTGGAGCCCCGTGACGTTGGGCATGTTCCAGTCGGATATGATCAGGTCATAGCGCAGCTCGCTTTCTTCCAGCGCATCAATCGCCGCCTGTCCATCCGGCACGATATGGATGTTCTGAACGCCAAGCTGGACGAGGACCTGCCGTGCCAGGCGTTGGGCGAACGCGTTATCCTCCACCAGCAGCACATTCAGCTTCTCAAAGCCGGGTATTTGGTCTTTGGTCATCATAATGGATTCTTTTCAGGTACTGACAAGTTGCGCGATCCGATCAGCCAGGGCACGCGGCGCAAACGGCTTCACGAGGTAGGCGTCAACGGAATTGACCTTGGCTGCCGCCACAAATTCCATGCTGGCATGGGCGGTCAGCATCAGGAAAGGGGTATGTCGCCACACCGTGCGGACATAGCGCAGAAGGTCAAGGCCGGTGCCGTTCGGCATGTTCCAATCGGAAATGACCAGATCGAAGGGCGGCATCTCCGGCGCCAAAGCGTCAATCGCGGCCTTGCCTTCGCGATAGTGAGAAACCTCGCCCACCCCCAGCTGCCGCAGCACAGCCAGGGTCAGACGCGCTTCGAAGAGGTTGTCTTCTGCCAGCAGCATTCGTAACCGGGCACCGTCGCGCAATGGCTTCATCCCCCGCCTCCGGCCATGGCCGCCGCGAAGCGGTCACGTTGAACGTTAAGCCACACCAGACCCTCATCCAGATCCCGCCGTAGCGCCGGCAGGATTTCCGCCAACGCCTCGGCGTCGCCCTCATTTCCCGCCGTCTCAGCCACGGCCGCTGCGCGGTAAACCTGGGCCAACCCCAGGCTGCCGGCGGCTGACTTTAGGGAATGGGCCACTTCAGCCACTTGGTGCGGGTCCGGCGCCCCCTCGACCGGGAACAGGTCGGGTTCCACTTCCGGCAGGATGGACAGGAACGTGTCAATCAGATCCAGCGCCATGTCCGGTCCCATGCTGTCGGCCATCTCGTCCAGCATCTCCGGAGCAAATGGCTCGGTTCCTGTCAGAAGCTTGTTGGCCGTACCCCCGGCCTCCGCCATTTCCATGTCGCTGTGGGCAGACATGGCGTCCATTTCGGTGGCGATGGGTGCCGGTTCGCCGGCCATGCCCTCGCTGTCCGGGAACAGGCGTTGGATAACCTTGAAAAGGTTGGCGGGATCGATGGGCTTGGAGACATAGGCGTTCATACCGGCATCCATACAGC
>CALRNG020000335.1:0-4738 GCA_943369495.1 Rhizobium sp. Q54 | reverse complement strand
GGGGATTTGGTGGTGGGGGAGACTTACGACTGATATAAGCCCCGTGGATTTCTCTCTTATGCTTAACCGCACTGAGGAATACTCAGATGGTCGAACGATTAACATCTTTGGCGACACGATTTCGGCAGCGTCTCGAAGATAGATATAGTTGGTTTCAGAATGATTGGTTTTTCAAATGGAGTTGTATTAGGGGATCGCATCCAGTTGTTATAGGTTTATTTGATGGACGTAATGCCCACTATGCAAACGTAAAATTTGCTGGAAGTACGCGCGATGTATTTTGGTATGCAATCCAAAAAGGTATGCGTAAAGAAGTGATCGATCAAATGCATTGGATCGAGGATTCTGTTAATGTATACAGTTACGAAATAGGCGCGCGGGCAATTGATGAGTGTGAGGACTTATTAATAAGATTTGTGATGAAGATTCGGCGGCGAGCAACTGAGATTGACAGAAGGCTTCGTGGAGATGGTTTGAGATTCCCTGAAGCTGAGGATTCAGGGTCTTGGTGCGGTGCGAGTATAGCGGATATTAAGGGGCAAGCCGAGGCGCTTAAAATGGCGCTCTTGTCGCCAAGAATAGAAACGATACCAAAGAGACCTATTTCTTCGTTGTTGCCCACTAACATAGATAATGGTTCTGATAATATATTTCAAGTCGCGCTTTCATTTGCGGGAGAACAACGAGCATATGTAGAAGAAGTTGCCATTGCCTTGAAGGAAATGGGTGTCAGCGTGTTTTATGATAAGTTCGAATCTAGCTTCCTTTGGGGAAAGGACGGTTTTGAGTGTTTTGATCAGATTTTTTCTGAGCGATCAAAATACGTCGTTATGTTTATATCGGCGGAGTATGTGTCCAAGGGGCGGACAACCCATGAACGTCGCGCGGCGCTTAGTAGATACCTTAATGCGTCTGATAACTCTATTCTTCCCGTTCGCTTTGATGATTCTCTAGTCCCTGGTTTGCCCAAGACAATACAATACGTTTTGGCAAAAGAATATAATCCATCTGATTTAGCGAAGAAAATTTATTATATAGTTAACAAACAATCGAAATCTCCGGTGTGACTGTAAGTTATTTTGATGAAATTAATTTCTCTAATCCGCGCTACCGCATTACTGGTGTTACGGGTCGGTCTCACTCCACCCGGTCATCGTCCCGTTGTGCGTTGCCAAGGCCGGCGCGCGCCAGGATTTCCTTGGCGCGGCCCGGTTCGGCGCGGGCGCCACGGGCGGCAAAGTAACGTTCGGCCTCGACCTGCGCGCCGACACGAGACGCCAGTGCGGTGGCCACATACTGGTTCAGGCTGACGCCCGCCTGATCGGCCAGACGAGTGGCTTCGGCTTTCAGATCGTCGGGAATGCGTAGGGGGAAGCTGCTCATCTTAACCTCCGCAAGACATCGACTGGCCGTTGTACCGTGACCCCAAAGGAGCGTGCGGCGGCGGCAAGGTCTGTCAGATTGAAGCTGGCAATCAGATCGGCGTTACCGTTGACCGCTGTTTCCAAAACATGGTCGTCGTCCGGATCGTTTGCCGAAGGGCGCCAGCGATAATCAAAGGGGACCGGCACACAGGATAAGGCCAATTCGTCCAGAACAGCCAGAACCTCGGCAACGCCGATCCCGAATTGTTCAAGATTACGCGGCCGTGTTAGCACTGCCTCATACTCAACCATCAGTGTCGTTGACAAGAGCAGCGACGCCTTACCGTCAAGAATGTCCAATAGCAGCCGTCTGGATGCTCCCGTCGGGCTGTTGAAGGCGGCAAACAGAACGTCGGTATCAACCACGATCTTCAACATGGTGATATCATATACGACATCGTTGAGGGCGTCGAGATTGCATGATTGCGTATCCTCGGCGCGTGCCCAGGCCGGACGGGGGCGCTCTACGGTGCCCCCGTCCGCCTGTCCATGCTCACTTCACCTCCACCTTCACGACATTATCGTCCGAATTCCGGTCGATCATTTTATTGTAGGGGTCGATGCCGGCGTGGGTGGGGAGCTTGTCCACCACGAATTCGATGACCGTCATGCTGGCATCCACGGGGCGTTTTTCCAGGGCCACGACCTTGCTGGCGTCGAACCCGTCATCGCCGGGGCTGGCGGTGAACAGGCCGATATCGATGGGCAGGGACAGGGGAACCTTGGTTTCCTTGCCCTGGCCATCGGCCTCCACCTTGCCGGCCTTGACGGTCAGTGCCACCTTGTAGCGGCCATCTTCCTGCTTTTCGGCGCTGGCCGACACGGCCTTCAGATCATAGAGCGTGATCTTTTCCAGCGTGTCGGTGATCAGGTCGGCCTTGTCGGGCCCCGCCTCTGCCTTTAGCAGGCGGACAAGGTCGGTGGAGCGGGGGTAGGGGTCGGCCTTGTACTTGGTCTCTGCCACCAGACGGGCCAGCGCGCGGTTGACCACATCCTCCCCCAACTGATCACGCAGGAAGTAGAGCGCGACCGAGCCCTTGCGGTAATGGATGTATTGCTGGTTTTCCACCCTTGCCAGCGGCTGTTCCTCCCGATCTTCCCCACCGCGCGAGCGCAGATAGCTGTCCAGTTCATATTTCAGGAAGCGGCGGATCTTGTCCGGCCCATAGGCGCGTTCCATGACCATCAGGGCGCTGTATTGCGACAGGCTTTCCGACAGCAGCGTGCTGCCCTGGACATTGGCCCCCATCACCTGATGCGCCCACCATTGGTGCGCCACCTCATGCGCCGTGACGTAATAGACATAGTCGATCTTGTCCGGGTCGCGCACATCGGCAATGAAGCCGATGCTTTCCGAATAGGGGACAGTGTTGGGGAAGGCCTGGGCGAAGCTCGCATAGGCCGGGAACTCCAGGATGCGCATCTGCCGATGCTGATAGGGGCCGAAGGCATTGGTGTAATAGTCCAGGCTGTCCTTCACCGCCGTGATCATGCGGTCCACGTTATAGGCGTGGGGGGCATGATAAAGGACGGAGACGTCCACATCCTTCCACTTGTCCTGTTTGACGGTGTAACGCGCCGACAGCCAGGAATAGAAATGCAGGATGGGCGCATCCATGCGGTAATGGAAATACCGCCGGCCATTTTCGGTCCATTCCTTTTCCAGATAACCCGGTGCCATGGCGATCTGGTCGGGGCTGGTGGAAACGGTGGTCTCAAACGTCACGAAGTCGCTGTCGCTGCGCAGGTAATTGTTGCGCCACTGGCTTTCATCCTCCAACGCCGCCATGCGGTCGTTGGGGGGAAGGTCATATTTGCGGCGGTCGGCGCGGCCCTGCAGCATCAGCCCGTCGATAAAGCCGATACCCGGCGTGACGGCCATGTTGTTGATGAAGGTGCCGTTGGGGACAATGTCCGTCGGCCCGCCGCCATTCGTGAAGCCCTGATGATGCAGGCGCGTCACGAAATCCAGCGCCAGCCGGTCCCCCGGCTTCATGGGCGCGGGCAGGGTGATCGAATAGAGATTGTATTTGGCGTCCAGCTTGACGTCGCCGCCATTCTGGATGTCGAGCTTCAGCACCTCTAGCCCTGATTGCGGCGGCTGGAACTGCACATGGATGACGGGGATGTCGCCGCCGGTCTTGTTCTCCAGCATGTAATGGCCGCGCACCTCCATCCGCCGTTCATCGGGGAAGATGTCGGCGTCGGTGCGCACATCCGTCACGCGCGGCTGTGGCAGGTTTTCCAGGGCGGCGCGGTAGGTCTTTTCATAATCCACCCGGAACTGCTCGCCCTCCTTCTTGGTGACGATCTCGTTCAAGATGTGGGTGTTGTAGAAAATATGGCTGCCCACGGCGGCGAAGCCGACAAGGCAGACGGCCACCAGACCGCGCTGTGCATGCGTCCAGCCCTTGCCCAGGGACATCAGACGCTGGCGCAGCGGGGCCATGGTGCCGCGTGTCCAGGCGCGCTGTGCCAGGACCATCAGGATCACCGCCATGAAGGCCCAGTAGACACTGAACCAGGCATTGGCGGGGCCGAAATGGCCCATGCCGTTCATGTCGGACAGGGGGATATTGGGGGCACCGCCATACAGCAGCAGATTATCCTCCAGCCCCAGACGGCCCGCCACCATGTTCAAGATCAACCAGGAAACCATGATCAGCATGCCGACATATTTATTGCCGGCCAGGACCTGGAAGAACATGGACAGGACCGCGAACAGCAGGAACTGCGCCGCGGTGGCGCCCAGCAGATAGCGGACATAGAGACCGAATTCGATCTGCCCGCCAAAGCCGCGAAAGACCTGGACACCGATGCCGATGGCCATGCCAACCAGCATCAGCGACAGCAGAACCACGGCCATGGCCGCGAATTTCGACAGCACGAACACCCAGTTGGGGGCGGGCGTGGCGTCGATGATCTCATGAAACTTGGCGGCGCGTTCGCGCCAGATCACCTCGCCCGCGAAATAGACGGAGACGACCAGGGGCACGATGGAGAACGCACCATTCAACAGCTCCACCACCTCCCGCGTGACGGGGTAGATGTCGGTGCCATACAGCATGCTCATGCGCGTCAGGGCGCCCAGGGCATTGAAGGCACCGAGCGCCAGCAGCACGATGAAGCCCAGATTTTTCACGCCCGCCTTCACCTCGAACGCGGTGCGCAGGCGGAACTGCGCCAGCGTGTCGGCAAAGGCATGGTGGGTGGCAACGCGGGGCAGGGCGGGGGCGACGATGGGGGCGGCGGCATCAGCCTTGGCCTTGTCTGCCTTGGGCGGCACCCGTTCGGCAAAGCTGAACCGCCAGATG
>CALRNG020000334.1:0-4764 GCA_943369495.1 Rhizobium sp. Q54 | reverse complement strand
ATGAAGGTGCCGTTGGCCGTCATCAGGGGCATATCGCCCATGTAGACGTCCTGTTCCTTGATGTCGCGGATCGAGCGCAGGCCCGTATCCTCGTCAACATCGAACACGGTGAGACGCAGCGTCACCTTCAGCGGGGCGGCGAACGTCATGCCGCGCTGCTGGCATTCCTCGACATCATATTTCGGCTGCTCAAGCTCGTACCGGACGAAGTCCAGCACGGCGCGCTCGGAGAAGTCCCGGATCGGAAATACCGATTTGAAGACTTCCTGGAGACCGAGGACCGCCCGCTTTTCCGGCGCCACGTCCATTTGCAGGAAGTGGTCGTAGGAACTGCGCTGAACCTCGATCAGGTTCGGCATGCGGGTCACCTCGGGGATACGCCCGAAGCTCTTGCGGATACGCTTACGTCCCGTGAACGACTTGGCCATAGAGTGCCTCTCGTGAACTCGCCCGGTGCAATGCGCGCTCTAGATCAATGCCCAAATTCGAGGCATCGGGCCGAAACCCGCCGCCCCAAAACACGAATCGACGCGGGCGCAAATCCGATCCGGATAGGCGCTTAGCCACGTCGTTAACATCAGCGTCACCCACTTCCGCTGCCGGTGGAAGCCAGGATCCGCCTTGGTTTTTCCCGTACAGAGCAGGGTTGTCCCCCACCCCTTCCAGAACCGCCATGGTCCTGTCCCGGAAAAGCCCGCCATGATAGCGGAACGTTCCGGTTCAGAAAAGACAGACGACGCCGGGCGGCGCCCCCCGTTTCCGGGGACCACCGTCCAGCGCCCTCTTATGCAGCGAAGATCGCCACTGTTACTTGACGGCGACCTTGGCGCCGGCGTCTTCCAGCAGCTTCTTGATCTTGGCAGCCTCGTCCTTCGACACGGACTCCTTGACGACCTTCGGAGCGCCTTCGACCAGGTCCTTGGCTTCCTTCAGGCCCAGGCCGGTGATGGCGCGGACTTCCTTAATCACGTTGATCTTCTTGTCGCCACCGTCGACCAGCTCGACCGTGAACTCGGTCTGCTCTTCAACCGGGGCAGCAGCGGCGGCAGCGGCCACCGGAGCGGCAGCGGCAACCGGAGCAGCGGCGGACACGCCCCACTTCTCTTCCAGCAGCTTCGACAGTTCGGCGGCTTCCAGGACGGTCAGAGCCGACAGTTCTTCAACCAGCTTTTCCAGCTTGGACATGATGCTCTCCTAAGGGAACTAGATAAACGTTGAGTGTGTTGCGGCTCAGGCCGCCTCGTCCTTCTTGGCGTAGGCCGCGAGAACGCGGGCCACTTGGCCACCCGGTGCTTGCAGAACACCAGCGATACGGGTCGCCGGGGTCTGGATCATGCCGAGCAGGCCAGCACGCAGTTCCGTCAGCGACGGCAGCTTGGACAGGGCGTCGATGCCCGAAGCGTCCAGAGTGACGTTGCCGATGGAGCCGCCAATGACCTTGAACTTGTCGTTGATCTTGGCGTAATCGATGGCGACCTTCGCCGCCGCAACCGGGTCCTTGGACCAGGCCATGGCGGTCGGACCCTTGAACAGGCCCTCGGTCTTCTCGAACTGCGTGCCCTTGAGGGCGATGACGGCGAGCGAGTTCTTGGTCACTTTGTAGCTAGCACCCGCAGCCCGCATCTTGCGGCGCAGGTCGGTAACTTCAGCCACCGTCATGCCGGACTGCTTAGTCACGACGACGAGGGCTGCCGACTGCAGCTCAAGATTAAGGGCCGCGATCGTAGCTTCCTTCTGTGAACGATCCACGGTTCGCCTCCATTTGGGACAGGACAGCCAAAAGGCTGTTCCGCCCGGTTACAACACATCCAGGCCGGTTCAAGCGAACCAGCCCGGATGGGGTTACCTGTCCCAGAAGCTTCAAGCCATCATGTCCGGGGCGGCTGGTACCGTCCTGGCGTATCAATGCTTTCGCTCCTGTCTGCGCCGGCTGGTCTATTAAGCGTCAGGGACAGGTCCCATCGGCGCGCGGCGGTCTCGGACAGGGTGGGCCTTCGACTATGAAGGCCCGGTCCCTTATCCGGCCGAGACCGGATAAGGGAAACTCGTATCTGAACTTAGGCGTTCAGTGCGGCGACGAGCGCCTGCACGTCCAGCTTCAGGCCCGGACCCATCGAGGAGGACAGCGAGACCTTCTCGACATAGGTGCCCTTGGCGCCCGAGGGCTTGGCACGGTTGATGGCCGAGACGAAGGCCTTGACGTTTTCTTCCAGGGCTTCTGCGGAGAAGCTGGCCTTGCCGACTCCGGCATGGATGATGCCGGTCTTCTCGGCGCGGAACTCAACCGAACCACCCTTGGCGGCCTTGACGGCCTCGGCGACGTTCGGGGTCACGGTGCCCAGCTTGGGGTTCGGCATCAGACCGCGGGGGCCCAGGACCTTACCCAGCTTGCCGACCACGCCCATCATGTCCGGGGTGGCGATGCAGCGGTCGAAATCCATGTTGCCGGCCAGGATCTGCTCAGCCAGATCGTCGGCGCCGACCAGATCGGCACCAGCGGCCTTGGCTTCCTCGGCCTTGGCGGCGCGGGCGAACACGGCCACGCGGACGGTCTTACCCGTACCGTTGGGCAGAACCACCATGCCACGGACCTGCTGGTCGGCGTGACGCGGGTCGATACCGAGGTTCATCGCGATTTCGACGGTCTCGTCGAACTTGGCGGTGGCGTTGCTCTTCACCGTGGCGACGGCGTCGCCCAGGGCGTAGAACTTAGCGCGGTCAACGTTGCCGTTGGCCTTCTTCAGACGCTTACCGATGGCCATGATCAGCCCTCCACCACTTCGAGACCCATGGAACGGGCGGAGCCGACGATCATGGTCATCGCGGCTTCAACGTCGTTCGCGTTCAGATCGACCATCTTCTGTTCGGCGATGGCACGGACCTGGCTGGTGGTCACCTTGCCGATGGTCGGCGACTTGCCGACCGTGGGCGAACCCTTGGTGATGCCCGAGGCCTTCTTCAGGAAGTAGGTCACCGGCGGGGTCTTGGTCACAAACGTGAAGGTACGGTCACCATAGGCGGTGATCACGACCGGAATGGGCATGCCCTGTTCCAGCTGGGCCGTCTTCGCATTGAACTGCTTGACGAACTCCATGATGTTCAGGCCGCGCTGACCCAGCGCCGGACCGATGGGCGGGCTGGGGTTGGCCTTACCGGCCGGAACCTGCAGCTTGATATAGCCGACGATTTTCTTCGCCATGATGATCCTCATAGTCTGACGGGCGGCCAGGCCGTTCCGTCATGGGATTTGCGTGGTGCGGCCGCCCTTGGACTTACGGGCTTAGCCTCCCACACGTGAACCGGCCGATGGAGACCACCGACCGGAAATTCGTCAGATCTTTTCGACCTGGGTATATTCGAGCTCCACCGGGGTGGCGCGTCCGAAGATGGAAACCGCCACCTTGAGGCGGGACTTGTCCTCGTCCACTTCTTCCACCAGACCGGTGAAGGAGGTGAAGGGACCGTCCGTGACACGGACATTCTCGCCCACCTCGAAGGTGATGGAGGGCTTGGGCCGCTCCACGCCTTCTTGCACCTGGTTCATGATGCGCAGCGCCTCGGTCTCCGAAATGGCCTGCGGCTTGCCGCCGCCACCCAGGAAACCAGTCACCTTCGGCGCATTCTTCACCAGATGCCAGGTATCGTCCGTCAGCTCCATCTTCACCAGCACATAGCCGGGGAAGAACTTGCGTTCGGAATTGATCTTGGCGCCACGGCGCACTTCCACGACCTCTTCGGTCGGGACCAGGATATCGCCGAACAGCTCTTCCAAGCCCTTCTGCGCCGCCTTCTCACGGACCGCCTGCGCGACCTTCTTTTCGAAGCCGGAATAGACGTGGACGACGTACCAACGCATGGCCATGGAATCAGCCCCCGATACCAAGAATGAGGCGGATACCGAATCCGAGGATCTGGTCCACCGTCAGAAAGAAGACGGAAGCCAGGATCACCATCACGAAGACCATGGCGGTAGAGACAAGCGTCTCCTTCCGCGTCGGCCACGTGACCTTGGCGACCTCACGGCGCACCTCGCGCAAGAATTCTGCGGGATTGGTTTTAGCCATGTTGGCGTTGGCCATCATTCCTGAATGCACATACCGTTTCGTCACCCTGGCACTGGCACCGGCTGGGGGCCGGACTTCGGCTGGGGGCCACCCTTGTTCAGGGGATGGCAGGAGTGGAGGGGCTCGAACCCCCAACCCCCGGTTTTGGAGACCGGTGCTCTACCAGTTGAGCTACACTCCTACACCGCCAGGGCCGATCCGGGCGCCAGCGACAAAACATCACCGTCGCCCCGAGTGGTCCCGGGGAGTGCGGGTTGATAGCGCAATCGCGTCCGCAACGCAACAACCAGTTTGCACCGATCGCTGACAGCCATTGCAGGGGATCATTGCGCCCACCGCATTCCCGGAGGAGCCAGACCGTACGCCGGCCAAGCCCTTCCATAAAAAGGAAAAGGGCCGCCGTCTCCGGCGACCCTGATCTTTTACTTTGTCCCTCAAGCGCCGGGCGGCGGCATCCGCCGCCTTGGCTTACGGCACCATGCGGTACCGGGTCGGCGGTCGCCAACCTTCAGCAGTACGGGGGTAGCCCCGCACTGCTGACCTTAAAGTGACTTACTTGACGATCTTCGACACAACGCCGGCGCCGACGGTGCGGCCGCCTTCGCGGATGGCGAAGCGCAGGCCTTCGTCCATGGCGATCGGGGCGATCAGCTTCACGGCGAAGCGGATATTGTCGCCCGGCATCACCATTTCCGTGCCT
>CALRNG020000333.1:0-4767 GCA_943369495.1 Rhizobium sp. Q54 | reverse complement strand
GACGACGCCGTTGCCGATGACCGAGAGCTTGCCGCCGCGCACGATGCCGGACGGCAGCAGCGACAGCTTGTAGACATTGCCGTCGATGACCAGCGTATGGCCGGCATTGTGGCCGCCCTGGAAGCGCACCACGACATCGGCCTGGCTGGAGAGCCAGTCGACGATCTTGCCCTTGCCCTCGTCGCCCCACTGGGACCCGACGACCGCCACATTGGCCATGATATTCCTCGCTTGCGTAAGACGTCAGGCGACATGGCCCTGTCGGACCCGCACCCTGGGTTAGTTTCGGTCAGAATGGTCAGACGGGCGTGGGCCCGTCCGCCGTCAACACATGTGAGCAGGAAAGGCGCTTGGCCTCCGCCGCCAGATCGCCGCGCGACTCCATGGCGGCAACCGTGTGCCAGCCCTGGGCGCGCAACACCTGCGCCTCATCATAATCGGTGCCCAGCGGCAGCAGCACGCGCTTGACCGGCGAAGGGCCGGGCAGGGCGCGCAGGACGGTATCGGTATAAAGCGTGAAGCCCGTGGCAGGCTCGCCCACCGGATCGGCCCCGCCCGTGCGATACCGGCCACCACGCCCCAGCTCACCGCGCACACCGCGCGCGAAGATCGTGAAGCTGACGCCCGTCTGATACTCAAACCCGCGCATTTCGACGGGATCAATGGTGACGGACAGGGTGGGCGCCGCCTGTTCGATCAGGCGCACGACATCGGCCAGTTCCTGACGCGCAGCCTTGGCCACATCGGGCAGGTCCACGGCGGACAGCCGTTCCACCGCCGCAGGCGCCGGGCCGCTGGCATTCAGGATGGACAGGAACAGAGACGCGTGTGGGCCGGCGGCATCGGCCAGGGCGGCGGCATCCCGATGATCCAGGGCGGCGCGCAGGCGGGCATAATCATCATCCGACAGGTTCAGGGCGCGGGCCACGGCCGGCACCAGGGTCGGCACCGTCAGGTCGATCGAGATGCCCTTCGCCCCCACCGATGCCAGGGCGCTGGCCGCCAGCAGAATGATCTCGGCATCCGCCTCGGCCCGGTCGGGGCCGATCAGTTCCACACCGACCTGCCCGAACTGCCGCTCCTGGCGCAGGCTGCTGCCCTTCACGCGCAGCACTTGCCCTGCGTAGGACAGGCGCAGCGGGCGCGGCGCCTTGCGCAGGCGGGTGGTGGCGATGCGGGCGACCTGTGGCGTCATGTCGGACCTGACACCCATCATCCGCTGCGACACGGGGTCCATGATACGGAAGGTCTGATTGGCAAGGCTGGCAGCGGAGCCGGACAGCAGCCCCTCCTCGAACTCCACCAGGGGCGGTTTCACCCGCTCATAGCCGTGGCGATGAAATTCCTTCAGCAGACGGCCTGTGACCTGCGCCTCATGCTCCGCATCCGGGGGCAGCAGGTCACGCAGTCCGGTGGGCAGCAGCGCCTTGGCCGCCAGGGCCTTGGGGGGCGTATCGGTCATGTCTTGAGCTTACCGATGGTGAGTGCCGTCAAGCGATGGGAGGAACCCCAACACCGGTAACCGGTCTTAGCCCAGGGGCCGCATTCACGCAAATGCAAAGACTCCGCTTGCAGGGGCGGGCAGCCTTGCGCGGGGGCTCACCCCTGCGCCGCGGCCAATGCCAATTGCAGCGGCAGGGCGTTGGTGGCCAGGACCGTCAGGATTTCCAGCACCACCAGACCGGCGGCGACGGCACCGGGGCAGCCGATGGCGGCACGGACGCTGAACCAGCTATAGGCCAGGCTCCACAGGACCAGACCGATGCCGATGCCATTGGCGACGGGCAGCGTGGATTCCAGGGCGACCGCCAGGGCGGCAAGGCCGGCGGCGGTGCTGACCACACTGCACCAGAGATAGGTGGAGACGAACAGCGGGAAGCGGTCGCCGCGCCCCGTGCCGACCAGGATCTGCGACACGGCCAGCATGTAACCCGTCATCTGCACTGCCGAGACCGAGGCCGAGAGCAGCAGATAGGTTGTGACCTCCACCCCGTCGGGCAGGGCCATCAGGTCGGACACGGCCTGGGCCAGCAGCAGCGGCACCAGCAACACCAGATTGCGCCATGCGGCCACGGGCGAGGGATCGAAAAAGCCAATGCCACGCCCATCCAATGCGGCCAGACGGATGGCCCCCACCAGCGGGATCATGCCGCCGCCTTGCCGAAGAAATCGGCCAGGACGCGGTCATAGATGGCGGCCAGCGTGCGGATATCGGCGACATCCACATGTTCATCGACCTTGTGCATGGTCTGGCCGACCAACCCGAACTCCACCACGGGGCAGAAATTCTTGATGAAGCGGGCGTCCGACGTGCCGCCCGAGGTGGACAGTTCCGGCTGCTTGCCCGTCACCGCGGTGACGGCACCGGCGACGGTGGCGACCAGGGCACCGGGCGGGGTCAGGAAGGCCTCCCCCGATACCGCCATTTTCAGGTCCCAGGCGCCGCCCACTTCCTCCAGCACGTCGCGGATATGGGCTTCCAGGCTCTTGGGCGTGTGCAGGTCGTTGAAGCGGATATTGAACTTGGCCGTGCCCTTGGCGGGGATGACATTGCTGGCCGGGTTGGCGACATCGATACTGGTGATGGCCAGCGTGCTGGGCTGGAAATGCGGCGTTCCTTCGTCCAGCGGGCTGTCGGCCAGCATGGACAGAGCCTTGGTCAGGCGGGGTAGCGGATTGTCGGCCAGATGCGGATAGGCGACATGGCCTTGCGCGCCATAGGCGGTCAGCGTCGCCGTCACCGACCCGCGCCGCCCGATCTTCATCATGTCGCCCATCGCGCGCGGGTTGGTGGGCTCACCCACCAGACAGGCGTCGATCACCTCTCCCTTGGCCTGCATCCAGTCCAGCACCTTGCGCGTGCCATTGATGCTGGGCCCTTCCTCATCGCCTGTGATCAGCAGAGAGATGGAGCCGTCGGGCGTACCATTCCGGTCCAGAAATGATTTTACGGCCGATGTGAAGGCGGCGATGGCGCCCTTCATATCGGACGTACCGCGACCGTAAAGTTTGCCGTTGATGATTTCGGCACCGAAAGGATCAACGCTCCAGGCGGCAGCATCGCCTACCGGCACCACATCCGTATGCCCGGCGAAACAGAAATTGGGGCTGCCGGTCCCCAACCGGGCATAGAGATTATCGACCGGGTCGGTTCCCGCCTCCTCAAACACCAGCCGCGTGCAGACAAAGCCCATCCCCTCCAGCACCCGCTGCAACACACCCAGCGCGCCGGCATCGGCGGGCGTGACGCTGGGGCAACGGATCAGGTCCTGGGTCAGGGCGACGGGATCGATAGTCATGGGGTGGGGCTCGAAAACGTTCGGGTCGGGATGGTTTTAGCAGATCGCCCTATCCGTCATCCCGGCGAAAGCCGGGACCCAGGGGCCACGGGAGCAACGGTTGACGCCGCCTTGATCGACGCTGCCGATAGGTCGGGCGCTCGGCCCCTGGGTCCCGGCTTCCGCCGGGATGACGACAGGTGGTTACAGGATCAATACCCCGCTGCGTGGCCGTCGACGCGCATTTCAGTGCCGGCGCGGTAGACGCCGTTCACATGGTCGCGGACGATGGCTTCGTAGCTGCCGTAATGCAGGCCGGGCTTCACCTCCACCTTGTGACCGCGCTTCTTCAGCTCTTCGATCACGGCAGGCGACACGCCCTGCTCGACATAGAGGGTGCCCACGCCCTCCCCGGCTTCACCGGTGGGTTCGGGCGATCCTTCATGCTGCCAGCGGGCGGCGTCGCCGGCTTCCTGCACATTCATGCCGAAATCGATCATGTTAACCAGGACCTGGGTATGACCCTGCGGCTGCATGCCGCCACCCATCACGCCATAGGCCGCAAACGGCTTGTTATCCTTGGTCACGAAGCCGGGAATGATGGTGTGGAAGGGGCGCTTGCCCGGCGCATAGACGTTGGGATGCTTGGGATCCAGCGCGAACTGTTCGCCGCGATCCTGCAGCATGAAGCCCAGACCGTCAGGCACCAGACCAGAGCCCATGCCGCGATAGTTGGACTGAATCAGCGCCACCATCAGACCATCCTTGTCAGCCGTGGACAGGAAAATGGTGTCATGGCTTTCCGGCATGATGCCGGTTTCAGGCGCGCCCGACTTCTTCATGTCGATCTGGGCGCGGCGCTTGGCGGCATATTCCTTGGAGATCAGGGTGCTGATGGGCAGCTTCACGAAGTCCTGATCGGCATACCAGCGCGCGCGGTCGGCAAAGGCCAGCTTCTTGGCTTCTGCTGAGACATGGATGAAATCGGCGCTGTTATGGCCCATGGCCTTCAGGTCATAGCCTTCCAGAATGTTCAGCATCTGGAGCGTGGCCAGACCCTGGCCATTGGGCGGGATCTGCCAGACATCATAGCCGCGATAGTTGGTGGAGATGGGCTCCACCCATTGCGCCTTGAAATCCGCGAAATCCTCATAACGCAGGGGACCGCCGATGCGCTTCATATAGGCATCGATGGTCTTGGCGATGGGACCCTTGTAATAGGCGTCGTGACCGCCCTTGGCGACCAGCGACAGCGACTTGGCGAGGTCGGGATTGCGGAAGATTTGACCGGCCACCGGTGCCTTGCCGTCGATCAGGAAGGTCTTCTTGGCGTTGTCCAGTTCCTCAATCACGCTGCCCATCTGGTCGAAGCGGCGGAAATTGGCGGCCCAGCCCTTGGCGATGAAGGGCGACAGGGGGAAACCGTCATTGGCATAGGCAATCGCTGGCGCCAGTACCTTGTCCAGGGGCAGCTTGCCGTATTTCTTGT
>CALRNG020000332.1:0-4798 GCA_943369495.1 Rhizobium sp. Q54 | reverse complement strand
GCACCACCAACATAGCGCCCGGACAGTCCCTGAATATACGCGCTGGGCAGTTCAGAATCGGGTGCGCCCGCATCCTGCGCAACGGCAGGGGCGGTGACGAGGCCGAAACAAACGGCGAAAATGGCGGTCTTCAGCGACTTCATGACATCAACTCCGGACCCTTCACTCATAGCCGAGGTTGCATTTGCTGTCATGTACGTAGCGGGGTTAACGCTCCCGTGATTTCTGATCCTCTGCCATGTGTGTCAGTCCAGACACGGAATTTTATTCCCAGTTGGGCCTGCGAAGACTTGAACTTGATTCAATTGCCGCATGCCCGTGTTCCACGGTCACCCAGGCGCGACGGGCCCGGCGGCGCGCTGCTGGCCGTCATCCGCATGCGCAGATGCAGACTGCCGGTGCCGAAGTCCAACGCGAATCCGTCGCTGAGGCCCAGCACGTCCATACCCAGGATGAAGGCCGGCTCATTCTCCAGACCCAGCGCCTTATAGGCATGGGCATCCACGAGCGTGGCCGGCAATCCGGTAACGCTGACCGGGCCAATTTTCACGCGCGGCAGCAGGAAGACCTCCCCCATGCGCGTCTCGCCCGCCAGATTGACGACCTCAATCTTGCCGACAAGGCTGGCGGGTTTGCCGCGATCCTGCAAAGCCCGCAGCAGGACCGGGTTGAACATGGACCGCTCAGCCCCGGTATCGACCAGCCCGTTGACGACCATCCCACCAATTTCGATGGGCACGATGACCAGCCCCGTCGGATGCACGCGCCCCTTCACCGAATCATATCCGCTTGGCGAATAGCGGCGGGATTGTTCGATCTTGATCTCGTCGCGGCGGAAGTTGACCGACAGACGCTTGCCCTGAAGGCTGTTGGTGCCCAGCACGCCGCCGGCCCCCGACAGATCGCCAAAGGACAGGACCGGGGTCACCATATCCTCCGCCACGAACCGGCCCATATCGATGCGCCCCACCTTCATGGTCGGCATGATCATGGGGCCTAGCACGTCATGCACGCGCATCAGGTTGCCGGTCACCGTCACATCGGCGCCCATCGCCATGCCGGGCAAGGTGGGAACGGGCGGGGGAATGAAACCCAGCGCCCGGGCGATGTCCATGCCGATCATGGTGCCCGAACAGCCGGTATCGACCAGGAAGCGAACCGGGCCATAGCCGTCCACGACCACCGGGGCCAGCACGCGACCGGCCCGGTCGGGCCGGGTCGGGATGGCATAGACGGGGCCAGGCGGTGGCGGGGGCGGCACCATCTCGCTGAGCGCGGGGCTGGCCCCGACCAGCAGGAGCGCCAGGGTCTTCGCGATGGTCAGACGCCCGCCGGACAGATATCGCTTCATGACCGCCTCCCCTTGCCTGGCACCTTCTGGTGTGGTTCTGGATGCCAAGGTCAGCTTAATCCAGAATGAAGCCAGTAAAGCCATTAATCACGACATGGCTTGACCCGTGAAGGTCCGCTTTATCGCGGGTGGGCAGGGCCAGCATTGGCGCCCATACTTGCACGGGTGCAATAAAGAAAAGGCCGAACCCAGCGGGTCCGGCCTTCACTTTAAACGAACAGAATATTGTTCGTATACTTAATACTCGGTTAATTCGCCTTGGCGGCGGGAGCCGCCTGCTGTGCGGGCGCTGCCAGCGGCTCCTTGCCCTTTTCCTTCAGCACCTTGACGATCCCGGCGGACGCGGCGTCGGCCTGGGCCTTCTCGGCGTCCGTCGCCTCGTGCGAGAAGACGTTCAACACGCGGATTGCCTGCTCCTGCCCCGGTTGTTTCGGAAGCTCAATGAGCTGCATGACCAGGGCGACATGGATCTTGTTGCCATTGCTGTCACACGATACGGAACCGGAACGAAGCTGATAGGCCGGCACCTTCTCGATGGCGCCCATGGCGGGCGTATAGGTGCCTTCACAGCTCTTCTTCAGCTGTTCCATATAGGTGTCGCCGACCTTGGCGAAATCGCCAGCGGCTTCACCCATGGGGAAGCTACGGACAGCGCCCAGCACCTTGTCGCCGATCTGCCAGGCATAATCGCCTGGACGCTGCTGCGGCGGGATCTTGTCGACCGGGATGGCGCGGGCATTCGACAGGCCGGCATCGACCAGCAGCTTGGCCAGGGTCGGTGCGATGGCCGGTTCCGTCGGGGCGGGCAGGGCCAACGTGCCGTCCTTGCCGCCCTTGACGCAGGCGGTCAGGTCGTTCATCGCCTTGGTCGTGCCCTTCAACTGGAAGGCAGCGATGTCCCCCGGCACTTCGATGGTCAGCACGGCACCCGTCGTCAGGCCCTTCAACAGCTCCGCATCGTCGCCCAGACCGATCGCCAGCGCGTTGGGCTGGCTCACCACGGCCGCCAGTTCGCGGTTGATCTTGCCGTCAATGGACATCTTGATGGGCGCGCGCTGGCCCGTCGGCATCTGGGCGCCGGGGATGCCCAGCACCATCTGCGTCCGGTCGACCGGATTGCGCAGCAGGATCAGGTGCAGATTATTGTCGAACTCCACCGAGGCGCCGCACATCTTGAAGCTGCCATCGGAGAAAACCTGGGGACCCACTTGCCACTCGCCCTTGGGCATGCCGGGCTTGGCCGGCTTCGGCGGTGTGGCGGCGGCGGGACGGGCGGCAGGGGCACCCTGGGCAGCGGCACCGATGGTGCCAGCGGCGGGACCCGGTGCCACAGGACGGGCCTGTTGCGGCTGCGGCGCCTGACCGATGGTACCGGCGGCAGGACCACTGATGGTTCCGGCCGCGGGGCCGCCCTGCGGCTGCTGCGGCTGAACAGCGCCAGGCAGGATCAGACCGCTGCCGGATGCCGGCTGCTGCTGACTGTTGGATTGAGCGGTAGCACCACCGGTGACACACAGCGCGGCAACGCCGGCCAGCAACAGGTGACGCAGGACATTCGGCGCGGAAAACGACAAGCTGGGAACCACGGGTAACAACCCCTCTGCACATTGGGCGGTGGGACCCTAGGCCGGTTACCGCGCCAAGGCAAGGGGGCATATGAGGCAGAAAAGTGCCAGCAATCACGCGGCTGACCAGCGTTTGAACGATGCTCAGCCGCTATGCACACGGTCAGCAGATTTTTTTCACCCGTCAGGTGAGACAGGGGCAATCCGGCGACGTCATCTAAACATAACGTGAAGGGGTGTTTTTGCACTCGCGCCCCTTCGGTCCGCTGTCGTATGTATGAGGCGTCGATCAGGGCGCATCGGGGGCGATGCGGCCTTTCTCGACGGGGCGCAAGGAACGGGCATGCATTACGAGGAAACGCTCCTGCGACAAGCCAGGATCGGGGTGCCGGAATGGGCACGATCCGACGACCCGCGCATATTGGTGCGTCGATATGCCGACATGCTGTTCAACGACCATGCCTTTATCCGCATGGCCTATCGCAATTTCCACCGCATCGGGCCGGACATGTATCGGTCCAGCCAGCCGACGCCGGGACAGATGAATGATCTGGGCCGGTTGGGTGTCCGCACCATCGTCAATCTGCGTGGGCGGCGCCCGACCTGCGGTTCCTATTTCTTCCAGGTGCGCGCCGCCGCCCGGCTGGGCATTGATCTGATCGATTTCCCCGTGCGGTCCCGCGACGTGCCCCGCCGGGAGGATCTGTTCGCCGCCCGTGAGCTTTTCGGCCGGCTGGACGGTCCCACCGTCATGCATTGCAAGGCGGGTGCGGACCGGGTCGGCTTGATGAGTGTGCTTTACCAGTTCGTGCATCTGGGATTGCCGCTGGAACAGGCGCTGACGCAACTGTCCTGGAAATATGGCCATCTGCGCCAGTCCAAGACGGGCATCCTCGACCATTTCTTTGAAAGTTTCCTGGCCACCGGCGGGCGCAGTGTCGATGAATTCTACACCTGGGTCGAAGGCGGCTATGATCCGGCGGCGATGAAGGCGGGTTTCCTGTCCCGCCGATGGGCCAATATCATCATGGACAAGCTGCTGCGGCGGGAGTGAGCGCGAGGCGGCACTTATGCCAACCTGTCGATCTGTCGCGCCGTCAGGTTGCCGGGCACGATGACCAGTGGAATGTCCAGAGAGCCGGCCAATTCACCCGCCAGCCAGGAAATCAGCTTGCCCTTGCGGGCCGATGCCGGGGCGGCGCCCACGACAAGGGCATGGATATCGCCATCCTCCCGGATGGCTTCCAGGATTTCTGATCCAATCCCACCGCGCCGGAAATGTAGTTCGGCGATTAGGCCGGTCAGGGCCCAGACTTCACCCGCCAGATCCTGAAGCAGGCATTCCGCCTCGTCTCGCTGTTCGGCCTCCATCGTTTCGGCCACTCGTATCCAACCGTGGCAATCCACGGGTTCGCAGACATGCAAAAGGGCCAGTAGCCCGCCCGTATTGCGGGCACGCAGGGCGGCAAAGCGCAGGGCCGCCCGGCTTTGCGGGCTGCCATCGACACAGACCAGGAACTTGAACCGTTCTGCCGACGCCGTCTGTTCGGGCGGCAGTTCGGGGGTTGGCACGGACCTTTCATCGCGGCCGGGCCACAGGCCGCCGGACATCGACATGAACATGGTCGTCCTCCTGTCAAGGACGGCAGGGGATGCGAAGGAGCGGACGCAACAGGCGGGGATCAGCCCCGACCCGCCACATAGTCCCGCAGGCTTTCCACCTCATGGGTGTATTCGGCCAGACGGAACTTCACGACGTCGCCGATGGAAATGACGCCGACCAGGATGGCGTTTTCCAGCACGGGCATGTGGCGGAACCGGCCCTCGGTCATCCGGCTCATCACCGTCGCGACCGTGTCGGTCGGCGTGCAGGACACGACCT
>CALRNG020000331.1:0-4798 GCA_943369495.1 Rhizobium sp. Q54 | reverse complement strand
CGGAAGAGCGCGATGGCCGGCACCTCCCGCGCATGGCCCAGCGGCCAGAGCGAGAAAGCCAGAGCCGTCAGGAAGCCGAAGCCGGCGGCCACGGCCAACGCCTCTGGATAGACACCGATCCGGGCCGTGATGGGCAGCACCTGCGCCAGCGCCTGTCCGGCGGCCAGCGGGCCGGCCGTGCCGACCACCAGACCGATGGCGATGCCGATCGACGCCAGAGCCAGTATCTGGATCAGATAGGTCTTGAAGATCAGCGAACCCGAAGCGCCTACGCATTTCAGCATGGCGATGGTGTTGGACTTGGCATCCATATAGGCGCGCACGGCATTGCCCACGCCCACCCCGCCGACCAGCAGGGCGGTCAGCCCCACCAGGGTCAGGAACAGGGTCATGCGGTCAATGAAGCGCGACAGCTGCGGGGCGGCGTTCAGATAGTCGCGCAGGCGCCAGGGAGCGCCTTCCATCTCCGTCTTGGCCTGTTCACGGAAATCCTTTGGCGTGATGCCATCGTTCAGCTTCACCTGATAGGACCAGGTGATCAGACTGCCCGGCTGGATCAGTTCCGTCTTAGCCAGGGCTGCGTCCGATAGCATCAGGCGGGGGCCGAGCGAGAAACTGCCCGACCCGGCCTTATCCGGTTCGCGGGCGATCAGGCCCCGCACCTCCACCACCTGCCCGCCAATGCTGACCGGCGACCCCACCTTCAGGTTCAGGCGAGTGGCCAGCGTATCCTCCACCACGGCACCGTAACGCCCGTCGCGTTCGGCCAGCAGGGATTGGATATCGACCGTCTGCGGCAGTCCGTCCGACCCCTGGATATCGAAGCTGCCATAAAGCGGGTAATTGGCGCTGACGGATTTCAGCTCCACCAGCGCTGTATTGCCGCCATCATTGGGGTCGCGGGCCATGGCGCGCATTTCGGCGGCGGTCATCACCTCGCCGCGCGCCGCCAGGAAGGCCATCTGTTCGGGCGTTGCCTGCTGGTACAGGAGGCGGGCGGAGACATCACCGCCCAGGATGGCGCGGCCATCGCTGCGCATCGCATCCTCAATCCCGCTGGAGATTGACTGCACCGTCGCGATGGCGCCGACGCCGATGGCCAGACAGGCAATGAAGATGCGGAAGCCCGACAGGCCGCCGCGCAGTTCCCGCCGTGCGATGGTGAAGGCCAGCTTCCATTCCGACAGAAAGCCGCCAGCCTGCGGCGGGGCTTGGGTGGTGTTGGTGGACAGTGTCGTGGCTGTCATCTCAACGCCCCGCCGCCGCCAGAGGCCGCGCATCGCCGCTGACATCATCGACGATCAGACCATCGACCAGCCGGATGACACGGTCGCATTGCCGCGCCAGGCTCGGATCATGGGTGATCATGACGATGGTGGTGCCCACACGGTCGGCCATGGTGAACATCAGCTCGATGATGCGCTTGCCGGTATCGCCATCCAGATTGCCTGTCGGTTCATCGGCCAGCAGCAGCGACGGTTCAGGCGCAAAGGCGCGGGCCAGGGCCACGCGCTGCTGTTCACCACCTGATAATTGCCCCGGATAATGGGTCAGGCGATGGCCCAGGCCCACAGCCTCCAGCCCCTTGCGGGCACGTTCGAACGCGTCAGGCGCCCCGGCGAATTCTAAAGGAATGGCGACATTTTCAAGCGCCGTCATGGTGGGGATCAGGTGGAAGGACTGAAAGACGATCCCCACCTCGTCCCGGCGGAACCGGGCCAGCTCATCCTCGTCCATGCGGGTCAGTTCATGGCCCTTCACCTTGACCGAACCGGAGGTGGGGGGCTGCAAACCGCCCAGGATCATCATCATGGATGACTTGCCAGAGCCGCTAGGCCCGACCACGCCCACCTTTTCGCCACGCCCGACATGCAGATTGATGCCTTTCAGGATGTTGACGCTGCCCGCCTCACTCTCCAGCTTAAGGTGAATATCGCGCAACAGGACGACGGGGTCGGCCGGAACTATGGGCATCGCCATGACAAACCTTCGCAGCAAGGGTGAACCGAACCGATATGGCCCCGTGGGGGCGGCTTTCAACCGACTCGGAGTATTGATCCTGCTGCTTTCATGCCTATTGGCCCCGTCGGGCGCGATGGCGCAGGTCACACCAGCGCCATTAAAGATCGTGGTTCTGGGCGACAGCCTGTCTGCCGGCTACAAACTTCCGCGTGAGGCGGCATTCACCAGCCAGCTGGAAACGGCGCTGAAAGCCAAGGGCTACGCCGTCTCCGTCCCCAATACGGGCGTTTCGGGGGAAACAACCTCCGGCGGCCTGTCGCGCCTGGACTGGATTCTGGCTGACAAGCCGGGCCTGATGATCGTGGAACTGGGTGCCAATGACGGGTTGCGCGGCATTGACCCGGCCCGCACGCGCGAAAACCTGGATAAAATCCTGACCAAGCTGGCGGAAAAGCGGGTGCCCGTCATCCTGGCCGGCATGATGGCGCCCCGCAATCTGGGCAGCGAGTATGGCAAGGTTTTTGACGCCATCTATCCCGACCTGGCCAAGAAACATGGCGTCAGCCTGTACCCGTTCTTCCTGGAAGGGGTGGCGATGGACCCGAAGCTGAACCAGGAGGACGGGATGCATCCCACCGCGGACGGCGTGGCCGTCATCGTCAAGAACATCCTGCCCACCGTCACGGCCACGCTGGACAAGATCAAGGCCGGGGCGAAGTGATGGAGGAGTGGCCCGACGACGCGCCCCCGTTCGCCAGCGCGATGGGAACAGGTGCCGACTGGTCCAGTGCGGCCAAGCACTGTCTGGACCAGCTGACCCTGGTGCCCGGCGCCAATTTCGGCGTGCTCTATGTCACCGATCATCTGGCCGATCAGATCGGCAGCATCGCCACCCTGCTGCGCGGGGTGACAGGCGTGCGCGACTGGGTCGGCACGGTGGGCATCGGCGTGCTGGGACAGGGGGGTGAGCATTATGACCGGCCCGCCTTGTCCGTCCTGATCGGGCGGCTGCCCGACAGGACGGTACAGCTGCTGGGGCCGATGACCGACAGTGCCGGGGCCGTGGACGCGGTGCAGCCCTGGCTGCGCGATCATGCGCCGCTGCTGCTGCTGATGCATGGCGATCCGCGCCATGCACGGCTGCCCTCCTTGCTGCTGGATGTGGCGGGGCGGACGGGCGGGTTTATCGTGGGCGGCCTGACGGCATCGCGCGGGGAACAGGCCGTGCTGTGCGGGCATGCAACAGGTCCCGGCCTGTCGGGCGTGATGTTCGATGCCGATATTGCCGTCGCCACGGGCCTGACCCAGGGCTGCACCCCCATCGGGCCGGTGCGCACCATCACCAAGGCGGATGCGCATGTTGTGATCGAGATTGACGGGCAGCCGGCGCTGTCGGTGCTGAAGGCCGATATCGGGCCGGAACTGTCGGCCGATCTGCGGCGGATATCGGGGCTGATCACGGCGGGCCTGCCCATTCCGGGCGATGACCGGGGTGACCGGCTGGTCCGCGACCTGACCGCTATCGATCTGGAACGCGGCTGGATCGCCATCGGGGAGATCGTTCGCGACGGACAACCGATCCAGTTCTGCCGCCGCGACGCCGCCGCGGCAGAGGCGGATATGGTCCGCATGCTGGAAGGGCTGAAACGCCGGCTGCCGGGGGGACAGGTGCCCCGCGCAGGTATCTACATCACCTGTGTGGCGCGCGGCACCCGCCTGTTCGGACGGGACGGCGTGGAGCGGGAGATGATCCGCCGATATCTGGGCCATTTCCCGCTGACCGGTTTCTATGCGGGCGGTGAAATCTCCAACGCGCAGCTTTACGGCTATACGGGTGTGCTGGTGCTGTTTGTGTGAGGGAGAGAACCCCTCACAGCTTGATCATGTACCGCACATAACCATCGGCCCCGCCCGTCACCTTGTCATAAAGGTGGCGGGCGCGGGCATTATCCTCTTCGGTGTTCCAATAGACCCGACCCCAGCCGTCCTCCCGCCCCATCTCCGTCAGCCGGGTGATCAGGGCGCGGCCAACGCCCTTGCCGCGCGCGGCCTCCAGTGTGAACAGATCTTCCAGATAACAGACCAGCTTGGCCGACCAAGTGTGAGGGTGCAGGACGTAATGGCACAGGCCCAGCAGGTGCCCGCCCCCATCCACGGCCACCAGACCGTTCACGGCACTCGACGGGTCCTGAATGCGTGACCACAGGGTGCTGGTGACCGCATCGGGCACATCGGCGCGATAGAAGCTGCAATAGGCCTCCCACAGGCCCTGCCATTCCGCCCGGTCATCCGCCTTGATCGCCCGGATCGTCACATTGTCCGACATCATCTGTTCCCTGTCGCCGACCGGCACCGGATATCGCACCGGACAGGGGGGCCTGTCCACCCGTTTGCCCCGCGAATCGGGTGCCAATTCGGGGGCAGAACGGGGGTGCAGCCGCAAATTTCCCCGTGATCACAAGCCCCTGGCCTTAAGGGTACCGTGCCCGCCCCTTGTCAGGCGGGCCTTCTCTGTGGCACAGCATAAGTTGAGCCGGCAATCAGACGGCGGATCGGGACTACCATGCGGACGCTTTTCCACCATCCCCTCTCCCCCTTTTCACGCAAGGTGCGGGTGGCGCTGGCCGAAAAACGCCTGGATTTCGCGCTGGCGCTGGAAAAACCCTGGGAGCGGCGTGAGGAATTCATGCTGCTGAACCCCGCCGGCGAGGTGCCGGTGCTGGTGGAGGAAGATGGCGGCATCATCGCCGACCAGACCGCCATCTGCGAATATCTGGAAGATGCCTATCCCGACAGCAACCTGCTGGGCCGTGAGGTTGAGTTGCGGGCCGAGGTG
>CALRNG020000330.1:0-4813 GCA_943369495.1 Rhizobium sp. Q54 | reverse complement strand
GGACCATATCTCGCTCTGGCAGTCGCTGCTGCAGTTCCGGCGCGAATATGATCAGTATGTCAATCTGCGCCCCGTCCGCCTGATGCCGGGCGTGCCCTGCCCGCTGGTGGGCCGCAAGCCGGGTGATATTGATTTCTGGATCGTGCGGGAGAATACGGAGGGCGAATATTCCTCCGTCGGCGGCACCATGTTCCCTGGCACCGACCGGGAGGTGGTGATCCAGGAAACGGTGATGACGCGGGTGGGCGTGGACCGCGTCCTGCGCTATGCCTTCGATCTGGCCAACAGCCGCCCCAACCGGCACCTGACCTCGGCCACCAAATCCAACGGCATCGCCGTCACCATGCCCTATTGGGACAGCCGGGTAGAGGCGATGGCCGCCAATTATCCCGATGTCCGTTGGGACAAGTACCATATCGACATTCTGACCGCGCAGTTCGTGCTGAACCCCGACCGGTTCGATGTGGTGGTGGGGTCCAACCTGTTCGGCGACATCCTGTCCGATCTAGGGCCCGCCTGTACCGGCACCATCGGCATCGCGCCATCGGGCAACATCAATCCCGACCGCACCGGCCCGTCGCTGTTTGAACCGGTCCACGGCTCCGCCCCTGATATTGCCGGCCAGGGCATCGCCAACCCCGTGGGACAGATATGGTCGGCGGCCATGATGCTGGAACATCTGGGTGAGGTGGAAGCCGCCTCCGCCATCGTGGCCGCCATCGAACGCACACTGGCCGAACCGGCCCTTCGCACCCGCGACCTGAAGGGCAGTGCCGATACCGCCACCTGCGGCAAGGCCGTGGAACAGGCCTTGGGGTAAGGGGCCTACCCTTCCCCAGTGCAAAACGCTACGGCCAGGGGGCCGGTCCGCCGCAGCCCCTTGTACGCCGCCACATCGTCCGGTACGGACCGCAGCAGCGCCGCGAACTGCCGCCGCTGCTCCACGCTCAGGGCCGACAACACGCGTTGATGCGTGCGGATGGTGAACAGCACCGCCCCGCTGTCGGACAGCTTGGTTAGCGTCTGCCGCTCCACCCGCAGCCACAGCTTTTCCCCGGCGTTGCCCGCCTGGATATCGGCGTCCGGTGGGGTATGCGCCTTCGTCCCCGGCTGGAACAGGGTTGGATCATCCGACAGGGTCCAGTTGGTACGCCATACAACGCGCCCCGGCGACAGCGTGTCAAAGAACCGGTCCACGGGCGTGGCCAGCACGCCGTCATAGCGGGCGACGGGCCGGTGGATGCCCGGTAATGGCTTACCCAGCTTGTGCGGCAGCATCCAGTGCGACGGAAAGCACACAACCCCGCCCGTCAGCCGCCACCCGCCCGGCGACGGTGTCATCAGGCACAGATCATCGGGCAGCAGGTGACCCAGCAGATGCAGCGGATGCTCAAAATCCGCCGGGTCCAGCCGCGCACCATCCACCTGGCTTTCCACCCCCTGTCCCAGCAGGGTTAACCAATCCGGGAACCGCACCGTCAGGTGCGTGAACAACAGCTCCATCGCCTCCGTCGCCGCCGCCCGCGCCTCCGGCATCAGGGCCATCACGTCCCATTTGCGATCGCGGATCAGGCGGGCGCGTTCCGACAACTGCGCCGGCCAGCCTGCATCGGGCATCAGCCAGCTTTCCATCTCCTGCGCCCGCAGGCCCATGGCCATGCGCCAGACATCGCCATCAAAGGGCCAGGGGAAAGGTTCGGGCGGCAATGTCGGCATGGAACCCGCGCCCTCCCTTAAACCTGCATCACCGGATAATCGTCCGGCAGGTCCATGACGGTCGGTGTGGGGATCGGGCCGATATCGGTCAGGATCGTGCCCCAGGACCAGCCGACGCCGAACCCAGCCAGCAGCAGTTTTCTACGGCCCCCCGCAAGTTCCGCGCCCAGGCGAGAACAGAGCGCCAGCGGCACCGACGCGCTGCTGGTATTGCCGTATTTCTCCATATCAATGATGTACTTGGCGGGATCGGCGCCGATCTTTTTGCGGATATGGTCCAGCATCATCTTGTTGGCCTGATGCGGCACGACATAGTCCAGGTCGTCCACGCCGACGCCGGCATCGGCCATCGCCTCTTTCAGCAGGCCCGGCACGGCGCGCAGGGTGAAGGTGAAGACCTCCGCCCCGTTCAGTTGCAGGCGGGCATCACGGTAAAGCCGCGCCATCTCCGCCTCCGACCGGGGCGGATCGGTGGGGATCAGGCAGTCGCGTTTGCCTCCGGCCTTCACGAAAATATGCTTGGCCCCGCCACCATCGGTGCCCAGGCTGACATGGATGGGCAGGGCGCCGGGATCAATCTCCAGCGCCGTGGCAGAGCCAGCATCGCCGAACAGCGGCAGGGTGGCCTTGTCTTCGGGATGCAGCCAGCGGGTGGAATTGTCACCACACAGGACCAGGGCGCGCTTGGCTGTACCCGCCAGCAGACGCGCCGCCATCCATACGCCATAGACAAAGCCCGAACAGCCCAGGGTGACATCAAAACACGCGGCCGATGTCGGCAGGCCCAGATGGCGCTGCAGGACCGCCGCCGTGACCGGCAGCACATAATCCACGTCCTGACTGACAAAGATCAGCACATCGACCGATGATGGCTCCCATCCCAGCTGTTCCAGCAGCCCCTCGGCGGCGGCGCGGCACATGTCGGACGCGCAATAGGGCCGGGGCAGGATGCGGCGTTCATAGACGCCGATGCCGACATGCAGCTTGCGCGCCTCTTCCTGCGTGAAGATGCCCGGTTCCTCGACAAAGGAATGGCGCTGACGTGGCACCACGGCCCGCACACCGGCGATCCGTACCCCTTCGATGGTGGCCTTCATGGCTTCACTGTCCTGACCTTCATGTCGTCCCTCCAATAGACCACAAACCGATGGGGCGATCCAAGCGGGCGCGTGCCCGTCTTTGGCCACTCTTGCGCCCCGCAACAGCCCCATGTTACAAATAGTCCAATAATTTCGGGCCCTTACACCCTGTGAAACAGGGCATGTCTTTATGTTGCACAATGTTGCACAGGGGTTTTCCACCCATGGCCCTGATCCTGATCCGCGCCGATGCCAGCCCGACCAAGGGGACCGGCCATATCATGCGCTGCCTGGCATTGGCAGAGGCGCTGCGCGATCAGGGCGACCGGGTGGCCTTCGTCACGGCAGAAATCACGCCGTCGCTGGCGGACCGTCTGGCCGATGATGGCTGGGACCATCACCGCGTGACCGGTGACGATCCGGCGGCCATTCTTGACCTTTCGCGCCGGCTCAATGCCGATGCGCTGGTGGTGGACAGCTACTGGCTGGATGCCGATTGGCGGGCCGCCGTACGGTCGGGTTTCCGGGCCGTACTGGCCCTGGATGATCTGGCCGACCGGGCCTTGCATGCCGATCTGGTCTGGAACCCGTCCCCCCTGGCCGCGACCCTGCCCTATGACAGGTTTGCCCCCGGTGCGGTGCGCCTGTTCGGGGATGCCTATCTGCTGCTGCGGCGGGAGATTGCGCTGGCGGCTTTCGGGCCGCGTCTTCCCCTGGCCGACCGGGACAGCCTGTTGCTCACCTTCGGCGGCTCCGACCCTGCCGGCCTGACCGTGCCGGTGGTCAAGCGTCTGGCCCCTGTCCTGCCTGCAGGCGTCCATCTGGATGTGGTAGCGGGGGGCAGCAACCCGGCCCTGGACTGCATCCGCGCCGCCTGCGCCCGTTTTCCGGGGCAGGTGCGGCTGCATGTGGACAGCCGGCGGATGGGCGAACTGATGGCTGGGTCGGGGCTGGCGGTCACGGCGGGCGGCGGGACCGTCGCCGAACTGGCGGCCCTGGCCGTGCCCACCCTGCTGGTGGTGGTGGCCGACAACCAGGCCCCCGCCGCCGATGATGCGCGGGCCAAGGGTTGGGCCTCCTTCATTGATGCGCGCGGCGACCGGACGGCGGCTGACGCCATCACCGACCGGGCCCTGTCGCTCTGGTCCGACCTGCCCGCCCGCGCCACCCTGTCCCACCGCATCTCTGCCGGTGGCATTGACGGGCGCGGGGCGGAACGGGTGGCGGCAGCCCTGCGGGCACGGCTGTCCGCTTAAACCAACCCCTCCAACACAGCCCGCAGGTCGCCCGGCAGGCCCACGGGCCGGCGGCTGTCGCGGTCGACATAGACATGGATGAAGTGCCCCGCGGCGGCGGCGCTGTCGGCCCCTTCCCGGAAAATGCCGACCTCATAGCGGACGGAACTGTTGCCCAGATGCGCGACCTTGATGCCGGCTTCCAACGTGTCGGGAAAGGCCACCGACGCGAAGTACCGGCATCCCGTCTCCACGACCAGCCCGATGGTGCCGCCGCCATGGATATCCAACACACCCTTCTCGATCAGATAGGCGTTCACCGCCGTATCGAAATAGGAATAGTAGGTGACGTTGTTGACATGGCCATAGACGTCATTGTCCATCCAGCGCGTGTCCAGGCGGCGAAAATGCCGGAAATCGGCGCGGGTCGGGGCGGTGGGACGGGACATGGGATCTCCTTCTCAACCCATCTTGCGGATCACGCCTTCCTGCGCCGTGCTGGCGATCAGGCGGCCTGTACGATCATAAATCCGGCCCTGGTTCAGGCCGCGTCCGCCGCCTGACCAGGGGCTGTGCGTGGTGTAGAGCAGCCAATCATCGGTGCGGAATTCACGCTCATGCAGCCAGACGGCATGGTCGAGGCTGGCCCCTTTCGCGGTCCCCGCCAGCCAGTTCAGACCATGCGGCAGCAGCGACGATCCCAGCAGCACCATGTCGGAAATATAGGCCAGCACCACGCGGTGCAGGTCGGCATCGTCGGGCAGCGGGGCGATGACCCGGAAC
>CALRNG020000329.1:0-4820 GCA_943369495.1 Rhizobium sp. Q54 | reverse complement strand
GTGTCGATGGCGGCGTTGGCCAGCGGCGTTTCCACCAGCAGCTGCCAGGGGGCCCGCGCCAGACCGGCGGTGAACTCCCGCGCCGGGGTCAGCACATAGACCTTCTGCACCTTGCCACCCGTCAGCAGGGTAGCCGGTGAACAGGCGGCCAGCGGCAACAGGGACGCCAAGGCCAGCAGGCGGCGGCGGTTCAGGGGCTTGTCGGTCATTCCGCTTTCACTCCGCTGTTGCCGCCGAACAGAAGATCGGTCGGATCGCGCTCCAGCCGGCGGGAAACGCGGCTGAGATTGTTGGTCAGGTCCTGCAGATGGATCAGCAGCTGCGACAGATCATAGAGGCCGGTGGCCGTGAAGTCCCGGATCGGCTCCCGGTTTTCCTCGATCATGCCGGCCAGCGAGGCCGACAGCTTGTTGATTTCCTTGCTGGTCTTGGCCAGCTCCGCCGTGATGACAGTGGTGTCGCGCCCGACCTTGCCCACGGTGTCATTGGCGGTCACCATCAGCACCTCTGCCTGCTTGCTGAGCGTGTCGGCCTGACGGCGCAGATCGACGATCAGCAGGTTGGCGTTGCGCATCGTATCATTGGCGTTGCCCGATGCCTGCGCCAGGTTGGCCAGCAGGGTGCCAATGGCTTTCTGATTGTCGTCGTTCAGCAGCAGGGTCAGGCGGTTGGAGATCGTCATCAGATTCTCCAGCACCTCCGGCGCCTTGGACAGGACCGCCGCGATCGAGCTGGGGCGCGACGCGATGACGGGGATACCGGACACCTTTTCCCGCAGCAGCGGCGCATCCTTGCTGCCGCCCTGGATTTCCACATAGACCCCACCCGTCACGCCCACTGGTTCCAGCGATGCGACGGCATCGGTCTTGATGGGCGTGTCTTCCGGCACCTCAATGGTCAGGCGCACTTCCTCGACATTCTCTGGATTGATGCGGATATCGCTGACGGTGCCGACATTGACCCCGCGATAGCGCACGGGTCCGCCTTCCACCAGCCCCGTC
This sequence comes from Rhizobium sp. Q54, assembly GCA_943369495.1. Lineage (GTDB taxonomy): Bacteria > Pseudomonadota > Alphaproteobacteria > Azospirillales > Azospirillaceae > Niveispirillum. The sequence continues at coordinate 3,819 of CALRNG020000329.1, read as the reverse complement.
ACGGTGCCGGTGACCATGATGTAATAGGGCTGTATGGCCTTGTCGAACTGCACCTTGGCCAGCCAGATGACGAAGACGAACACCGCCGCCGCCAGTGCCAGGACGAAGGCACCGACAGCCGTGTAATTGGCCCGTGTTTCCATGCCCTAACTCCCTTTCGCCGCACTGGCCGCCCGTCCCCGGGGTCCATGAAAATAGTCGCGTATCCAGGGATGTTCCTGGCGCAACAGTTCGTCAATCGTACCGATCACCAGCTTCTTGTCCACCAGGACAGCGATGCGGTCACAGATGGCATAGAGGCTGTCCAGGTCATGGGTCACCATGAAAACGGTGAGACCCAGACTTTTTTGCAAGGACCCGATCAGGTCGTCAAAGGCCGCCGCCCCGATCGGGTCCAGTCCCGCCGTGGGTTCGTCCAAAAACAGGATTTCCGGGTCCATGGCCAGTGCCCGGGCCAGACCGGCCCGCTTGCGCATGCCACCCGACAGTTGCGACGGGTACTTGTCACCGGCATCGGGCGGCAGGCCGACCATCGCCACCTTCACCCGCGCGATCTCATCGATCAGATCGGGGGGCAGCTTGGTATGTTCCTTCAGGGGCACCTTGATATTTTCCAGAACGGTCAGCGAACTGAACAGCGCGCCATCCTGGAACAGCATGCCCCAGCGGGCCTGCAGGGATAGTCGTTCGGACTCCGACAGATTTTCCGTATCCTTGCCCAGCACCTCGATACTGCCGGCGGATGGGACCATCAGGCCCACAATCTCCCGCAGCAGCACGGACTTGCCCGTGCCGGAACCTCCGACCAGACCGATCACTTCCCCCTTGGTCACGTCCAAATCGACGCCATCATGCACGACCTGCTGGCCGAAGCGCGTCTTGAGACCCCGGACACGGATGACGGGCGCCGCCATGTCAGATCCCGATATAGGAGAAGAGGATGGAGAAGATGGCGTCCAGAACGATCACCAGGAAGATCGATACGACCACGGAACGGGTGGTCAACAGGCCAACACTTTCAGCCGACCCGCTGACCCGAAGGCCTTCGTAGCAGCCGACCAGGGCGATGACCACCGCGAAGACCGGGGCCTTGATCAGGCCCACGAACAGGGTTGTGGTGCTGACGGCGATCTGTAGCTGGCGCGCGAACTGCCCGAAATTAATGTCGAGATAGACATAGGCCATGACGGCCCCGCCGGCCAGTGCCACCATATTGGCGAAGAACCCGATCAGCGGCAGGGCGATCAACAGCGCCAGCATGCGCGGCAGCACCAGCATCTCCACCGGGTCCAGGCCCAGGGTGCGCATGGCATCCACTTCCTGGTTCACCTTCATCGTCCCGATCTGGGCCGTGAAGGCGGAACCCGAACGCCCGGCCACGATGATGGAGGTCATCAGGATGCCAATTTCCCGCAGGACGCCAATGCCCAGCAGGTTCACGACATAGATTTCGGCCCCGAAACGACGCAGCTGATCGGCACCCTGATAGGCCAGAACGATGCCGATCAGGAAGGAGAGCAGGCCGACAATGGGCAGCGCGTTCAGCCCCACCTGTTCCAGATGGAAGAAGAGCGGCTTCAGGCGTATCCGGCTAGGGCTGCGCAGCAGGCGGGCCGCCGTAACGGTGACCAGCCCCAGAAAGTTCAGCATGGACAGGATATCCTGTCCGATGCCGACCGTTGCGCGGCCGATACGGTCGGCCAGCGGAAAGGCGGGACGCTTTTCAGCCGGTGCCGGGTTCTTCGCCTCTGCCCCTGCCGCCGCCCGCTGCACATCCTTCAGCAGGGCGCAGAGGTCGGGTCGGGCGCCGACCACGGCCACGACATGCCCCTGCCCGCGCAGCCGCTTGATCAACCGGTCCAGCAGCAAGGCGCCGGCAGTATCCAGAGCGGTCAGGCCCGACAGGTCGAGACAGACCGGCGCCCCCTTCCGGCCCGGCATACGGTCGCGCAGTGTCGGGCCCAGCTTTTCGGCGGACGCAATATCCCAGCGCCCGGCAGCAGCCAGCACGAACTGATTCTCTTCCCAATTGGCGCTTAAGGTTCCGGTCTGCACGTTCCTGGCCCATGGTGCGCCGCATCGAACGGCAACGCACCATGTCAATTGACATTACCGGACAGGGTGGGTCAACAGCCCGTGAACGGTGTGTCACCAATGGCTGTATCCCGCTACCTATTCTGCCCCACCCGGATGCCACCGGCGCAGCAGCAGGCGTTGTACCCAGGTCAGCAGGGCGAAGATCAGGATGCCCAACACCGACAGCAGCACCAGGGCCGCAAACAGGCGCGGCATGTTCAGGCGGTTACCGGCCTCGATCACCCGCCAGGCCAGCCCCGTGGCGGTGCCCGACCCGGCCACGAACTCCGCCACCACGGCCCCGATCAGGGCCAGACCGCCGGAGATTTTCGCACCGGCCAGGATGTAAGGCAGAGCGGACGGCAGTTGCAGCCGCCACAGCACCTGCCAGCGGCCTGCCCCATAGAGACGGAACAGGTCGCGCAGGTTGGGATCAACGGCGGCCAGCCCCGCCGTGCTGTTCGACAGGACGGGGAAGAAGGCAACAATCCAGGCCAGGATCAGCAGCGACAGGTTCACCCGTTCATACCCGACCCAGATGACGACCAGCGGGGCGATGGCCACGATGGGGGTTACCTGCAGAATCACGGCATAAGGGTAGAGGGCGGCTTCCAATGCGCGGGACTGTTTGAACAGCACCGCCAGCGCCACCCCGCTGGTCAGGGCGAGCAGGAAGGCCTGGACGGTGATGATCAGGGTGATCCAGCTGGAGGCAAGCAGCAGTGGCGCGTCGTTCCACAGGGCCTTGGCCACGGCACTGGGCGGCGGCAGGACGAAAGGTGGGATCTCCCACGCGGTCACGGCCCCTTCCCAGGCCAGCAGGAACAGCAGGCCGACAAGTGGCGGTAGCAGGCGTCGTGCCCAGACCCCGTTCATGCGGCGGCTCCCATGGCCGCGTGCAGCCGGTCAGAGACGTCGCGGCAGATCGCGCCGTAATCCGGACCGGTTCTGACCGACAGGTCGCGCGGATAGGGCAGATCGACCGGCATCTCCGCCACCACCCGGCCCGGTCGGGGCCCCATGATGGCGATGCGGCCCGATAGATAGACGCTTTCAAACACCGAATGCGTCACGAACAGGGCCGTGAAGCGCTGCGCCTGCCACAGCGACAACAGATTGTCGTTCAGCTTCAGCCGCGTGATCTCATCCAGTGCCGCAAACGGTTCGTCCAGCAGCAGCAGACGCGGATTGGTGACCAGGGCGCGGGCCAGCGATGCCCGCATCTTCATGCCGCCCGACAATTCCGCCGGGAAGGCCTTCAGGAAATCGCCCAGGCCGACGCGGGCAAGACCCTCCGCCGCACGTTCATTGCCCTCATCCTTCGGCACGCCGGCCAGGTCCAGCGGCAGGCGGACATTGTCGATGACGTGCGCCCAGGGCATCAGGGTCGGTTCCTGGAACACGAATCCGATATCACCCCGTGCCACCGGTTGCAGCCAGTCCAGACGCCCGCCTGTCGGTTCCATCAGTCCCGCCACCAGCCGCAGGATGGTGCTTTTGCCACAACCGCTGGGTCCTAGCAGGGATAGAAACTCCCCTTGCGCCACCGACAGGTCGATATGGTCGAGGGCGCGTGTACCGTTGGGGTAGGTCAGCGACAGGCCGGACAGGCGGAACAGATCACCGGTCACGGGCCGTTTCCGATCTTTTGCCAGGGGCGTTGCATCAGCCTGTTCCTCTTTCGCTGCCGGGCTGATATTAGCCCGGCATATCGTTTTGTCGAGCCACCGGGCCAGAGCCATG
>CALRNG020000328.1:0-4844 GCA_943369495.1 Rhizobium sp. Q54 | reverse complement strand
CAGGAACAAAGGCGTGGCCCAGCGCACAACCTTGCCCGTCTTCGGGTCCGGCTGCTTCACGAAGAAGGCGTTGCCGTGCAGTTCGTTGGTGACGCGCATGCGGCGGCGCAGGAAGCGGACCATGGCATTGTCATCCATGGACTGTTCCTTGTCGCCCATGAACAGCATCTTCACGCCGGTCAGGATCAGGAAGCCGCCAAAGATATAGAGCAGCCAGTCGAACTCGGTCACCAGCGCCGCACCCAGACCGATCATGATGCCGCGCAGCACGATGACGCCCAGGATACCCCAGAACAGCACCCGGTGCTGATAGAGGCGGGGAATGGCGAAATAGCCGAAAATCAGGGAGATAACGAAGACGTTATCCATGGCCAGCGCCTTTTCCAGCGCAAAGCCCGTGAAATACTGCATGCCGGGTGTCGGGCCCAGATACCACCACACCCAGGCGCCAAAGGCAGCCGCGATGGCGATATAGAGCGCGGACAGCACAAGGCTCTCCCGCACCCCGATCTCATGGTCATTCTTATTCAGAACACCAAGGTCGAAGACCAGAAGAGCGATAACGATAGAAATAAATACCAGCCAGAGCCAGAGGGCCTTGCCCAGAACCGGCTCAAGCATGATCGCGGCGAGAAACTCCATGGGAGTGCCTCCAATAGATCAGCCGAGTGCTTGCGTCAGCGACGAGGGTTCTATCCGACATCGCAGCCAACGCCTTGGCTGCCAGAGGGGCCCGGATGAGCGCAGATGTAGGGGGCGCTTCTGGACCTTCAAGGGGTGCGCTGCAAAATTTCTCTAACCTTGGCGATCCGCGCAAACCTGAAAAAGGCGATGATGGCCGCCAGTTCCAGGCCGTACAGGCCGAACACCCAATAGCCTTTCAAGAAAAAATACCGGAACAGATTGATGGGAAACTCCGTCATGGCCCGGAACGCGCCATAGCGTCGCCCCTTGCCCCGCGCCACGATTTCTTCCGCCTGCGCCGTGGAATAGCGGTTCAGCTTGGCGATCAGGTCGGCGTGATGGCGGATGGAATAATGCGCGATGATCGGCGACAGGGCACCCACCCGACCGCTCTGCATTTCCACCGCGTCATGAGTGGCGCTGTCGGCAAAGCGGCCATGGCGGCGGTCATAGAGGCGGATATAGTTATGGTGAGGCGCGAAACGGTGGGGCCGTGCCTGCCCGGCCAAGGTCATCACGGTACGGATGCGGTAGCCCTGCAGGGCCGGCTCCCCACCCGCGAACAGGGTACGGATGGCCCCCTCCAGCGCCGGCTCCGGCACCTCATCCGCGTCCAGATTCAGCAGCCAGTCATGCCGGCACTGTGCCTCGGCAAAGCGCTTCTGCGGGCCATAGCCGGGCCAGTCATGATGGATGACGATGGCGCCCAGCGACCGGGCCAGGTCCTGCGTGCCGTCTGTACTGCCGCTATCCACCACCAGAACCTCCTCCACCCAATCCATAACGGCCCGGATGACGGGACCAATCCGGTCCGCCTCGTTCAGGGCGATGATGAAGACGGAGAGGGGGAGTTTTTGGGACATGGCTTGGATATAGCATAGTCCTGGCCGTCCCTCACCACGGTCGGCAGGGACAGAGTGATGGCCGCGTCGCACGGGGCGGGGGTATGGCCCTATCCCAAAGGTTAGGTTGTGGTCCAGCGGCGTACGTCGTTTCATTTTGCAATGATAATTGCTGAACGCAATATGCATAATGCAGTTTTGCAAAAAGCAATATGTCAATGGGAGGTAAATGCCGTCCAGAAGCCGCAGAAACCTTCAACTTTCAGGCGTCGACAGCACTTGGCATCCCGCCTGCATTCCTTGGTTTGCATGAAGGCAACAACGCCTCACCCCAACGAACCGATGGAGCCCGACATGAACAAGTTCTTCGCCAAGACCGCCGCCGCCGCCCTGATCGCTTCGGCCATCGCCGCCCCCGCTATGGCCCAGAATGCGTCCGGCACGATCCAGCTGAAGGGCAATGTCGCTCTGTCCTGCACCATCGCCGTTCAGGACCTGAACCAGTCGCTGGCCCTGAAGGCCGGCGAAACCGCCAAGACGGTCGGTTCGGTCACCGAGACCTGCAATTCCGGTTCCGGCTACAAGATCACGCTGGCCTCGGCCAATGCCGGCAAGCTGAAGTCCGGCAACTTCACCATCGACTACTCCGTCAACTATGACAACACGGCCGGCGCCCTGACCAGCCAGATGGTGATTGACCGCGCCACCGCCCAGTTCGGCAAGAAGTCCGACCTGAAGGTCACCATCGCCGCCTCCGACCAGTACATCGCCGGCGATTACGCTGACACCGTCACCGTCACCATCGCCGCCAAGTAAGGTTTTCAGTTCCTCAAACGCCGACGCCCACATCCGTGGGCTTGGCTTCACGCCGCATGGGCGGCGCGGCGGCTGTTGCCGCCGGAGCGGCCTTCGTCCGCTCTATTCAGTTCCTCAGGCGCCGGCGCCCACATCCGTGGGCTTGGCTTCACGCCGCTTGGGCGGCGCGGCGGCAATTGCCGCCGGAGCGGCCTTCGTCCGCTCTCTCCAGTTTCGTCGGGCAGTTCTAGCCTGCTCCCCCGTCCGGGCAACCGGGCGGGGGCTTTTTCATTCCGGGCGCTTTCCCTGTTGACCCCGTTTCGCAGTGCGGCAACCATGGCGCGCCTTTCCTGACGGAGCCAGCATGCGCCTTCACCGCCGCGACCTGATCCTTGCTTCCCTTGCCTCTTCCCTGGCCGGACCTGTCCTGGCGCAGGGGGCATCGCTGCTGGAAAAGGTACGCAAGGCGGGGATGCTGCGCGTGGGGACAACGGGGGATTACTTCCCCTATTCCTTCCGCGACGTGAAGACGGGAGGGTTCCAGGGGTATGAGGTGCAGGTGGCCGAACGGCTGGCCGCTGACCTGGGCATCAGGCTTCAACTGGTGCAGGCCACCTGGCCCACCCTGGTGGCGGGGCTAATGGCCCGCAAATATGACATTGCTGCCACCGGCGTGACGGTCACCCCGGAACGGGCCAAGGCCGTGGCCTTCACCAAGGCCTATCTCCGCCCGACCTTCATCCCCCTGATTCTGAAGAAGGATGGGGAGCGCTTCAAAAGCTGGGACGATCTGGATCAGCCGGGCGTGACCATTTCGGTGCAGCAGGGGACGGCACCGGAAACCATGGCGAAGAAGGTCTTCACGAAGGCCCGCATCCTGTCGGTGGCCGATCCTGTTATCGATTTCACCGAAGTGCTGGCGGGCCGGGCGCAGGCGGCCTTTACCGATAATCTCTATTTCCTGACCAAGATCGGCCGGGAATATCCGCAACTGACCATGCTGACCCAGGGGACCCGGCCCGGCACCGACACGGAAAACGCCATGATGACGCTGCCCGGCGATGGTGAATGGCTGCTGTGGCTCAACAAATGGGTGGATGCGCGGCTGGCGGACGGGTTCTTCGACGGGCTGTTCAAGGTTTGGTTCGAGGGCACAGGGAAGGCGCCGTGAAACGCGGCTTGTACCCGCCATTGCTGCTGATCCCCCTGCTGTCAGGATGTGGCGGGGAGGGGTGGCATATTGTTGATCCAACCACGCCGGAAGGGTGGGGGAACCTGTCCTTTCTGCTGGCCGGTGCCGGGCTGACCCTGGGACTGTCGGCGGCGGCACTGGGTCTGGCCATGGTCATCGGGCTGATCACCGCCATCGCACGGGGAGGCCGCTGGCGGGCCGTGCGGATGCTCAGCGGTGGCTATGTTGAGCTGATGCGGACCTTGCCGCTGTTCGTGCTGCTCCTCTGGGTTTTCTACGCGCTGCCGATCCTGGTGCAGGGGCTGGACCCGGAGGGGGTGGGGTTTGCTCTGCTGGGCTGGGTTGCCGAGCTGACGCCCTTCACAGCGGCGGTGATCGCGCTGGCGCTGAATGCCGGGGCGTTTTTGTCGGAGATTTTCCGGGCCGGGATTGAAGGCGTGCCGAAGGGCCAGGTGGAGGCGGCGCAATCGCTGGGCATGGGTCGCTGGCTGACCCTGCGGCGCATCGTGCTGCCCCAGGCGCTGCGCCGCATGTTGCCGCCGACGGTGGGGCAGTTCATCCATACCGTGAAGGACAGTTCGCTGGCCTCGGCCATTGGCTTGGCCGAGCTGACCCGCCGGGCGACCGAATTGCAGACCCAGACCTATCGCCCGCTGGAACTCTACACGCTGCTGGCGCTGGAATATCTGGTCATCCTGCTGCTGCTGTCGCGCTTGTCGCGCTGGCTGGAGGGGCGGTGGGGGGCCAAGGGCTGACGGCGGGACATGTCCGCCGCGTGTCCGCTCCCGGTCTTGTCGCCGCCGCCGTTTCCCGCTTCACTGGCACTGTGATTGTGGGGAGGATGACATGCTGGACATGCGGCCGGGTTGTGAATGCTGCGACAGGGATCTGCCGGCGGATCAGGAGGGGGCCTTCATCTGCTCCTTCGAATGCACCTGGTGCCGCGATTGTGCGGAGGTGCGGCTGCGCGGCCGCTGCCCCAATTGCGGCGGCACCCTGTCCCCCCGACCGACCCGGGCGCGGGAGAAATGGGCAGGATCGCCGCCATCGACGGTGCGGGTGTTCAAGCCGGAGAAATGCGGGGCCACCTTCTGAGCAGGCTTTACCGCAGGCTGAATTCCACGGGCAGCACCAGCTCCATCTGATCCTCTTTCAGGTCAGCGGGGATGGGGGGCAGGGGCTGGGCGCGGTCCAGCAATTCTTCGGCCTCCCGGTCCAGCACCTCAATCCCGCAGCCGCGCTCCAGGCGGCGTGACAGGACACGGCCATTGCGGTCCAGGGTCAGGCGCACCCAGGCGGTGCCCTGCTGTCTACGCTGCCGCGCGCTCATC
>CALRNG020000327.1:0-4863 GCA_943369495.1 Rhizobium sp. Q54 | reverse complement strand
ATGCGAATCCTGTTCTTAGGCGCCGGTGGGGTCGGGGGCTATTTCGGTGGGCGGCTGATGGAGGCCGGGGCCAATGTCACCTTCCTGGTCCGCCCCCGCCGTCAGGCGCAGTTGATGGAGAACTGGCTGCGGGTGGAAAGCCCGCATGGCAATATCCGCGTCCCGGCCCAGACCGTCACCAAGGCGCGCAAACCCTATGATCTGGTGGTCCTGGCCTGCAAGGCCTGGGACCTGGATGCCGCCATCGACAGCGTCATGCCGGCCATGGGGCCGGACAGCATCCTGATGCCGCTGTTGAACGGCGTGCGACATATGGAGGTGCTGGACGCCGCCTTCGGGCGCCAACGCGTGATGGGCGGCCTTTGCCATATCCCCATCACCCTGGACGAACAGGGGACCGTCCGCCACCTGTCGACCATCCACAAGCTGGTGTTCGGCGCCCGGCATGAGGGCCAGCAGGCAACCGTTACCGCCCTGGCCGACGCCTTCCGCCCCACCTGTGTCGATTGGCACATGTCGGACGCCATCATGCAGGACCTGTGGGAGAAATACTTCTTCCTGACCACGCTGGCCGGCGCCACCTGCCTGATGCGCGGCACCGTCGGTTCCATCAACCGGCAGCAGGGGGGAACGGATTTCATGAAGGCGCTACTGGCCGAATGCGCCGCCGTGGCGACGGCGGAGGGATTCGCCCCCCGCCCCGCCCTGCTGGACGAATATGGCGCGCAGATCATGGATGCCGGCAGCAAGGTGAATGCCTCCATGGCCCGCGATGTGGCCAAGGTCGGCCGGACGGAGGCCGACCATATCCTGGGCCACATGGCGGCCAGGGCGCGTGCCCATGGCGTGGCGACCCCGCTGCTGGACCTGGCCTTGCTGCATATGCGCGTACATGAGGAAGGGTTGGCAGCCATCCCTTGAAATCTGGCCCCGCGCCGGCCTTTGCGGGCTTGCTGCCCCCCGCCCCCTTCCGTTACGGTGGCGCACTTCGCCGGTGCAAGCCCCGCCAGACAGAATGGGGCAGCCGGCCAATTCGGACTGGGGGCACATGGACGCGTCAGCGCTGGGGACGTTTCTCCAATACCTCATCAATGGCCTGGCATTGGGGGCCATTTATGGGTTGATCGCCATCGGCTACACGATGGTGTACGGCATCATCCGCATGATCAATTTCGCCCATGGCGAGATTTACATGATCGGCGCCTTTGTGGCGGTCACCACCTTCTCCATCCTGGCGGCAGCCGGGGTGACGTCGGTGCCGCTGGCGCTGCTGCTGGTGCTGGTCATCGCCATCGCCTTTACCGCCGCCTATGGCTGGACGGTGGAACGCGTGGCCTATCGGCCCCTGCGCGGGGCGCCGAAGCTGGCGCCGCTGATCAGCGCCATCGGCATGTCGATCCTGTTGCAGAACTACGTCATGCAGACGCAGGGTGCGCGGCCCAAGCCGCTGGCCCCCGTCATGAATGGCGGTGTGACGCTGTGGCAGGGCGACGGGTTCGCCGTCAATGTCTCCTATATCCAGCTGTTCATCATCCTGCTGACGGTCGCCCTGATGGTGGGCTTCACGCAGCTGATCAACCGCACGGCGCTCGGCCGGGCGCAGCGGGCCTGCGAACAGGACCGCACCATGGCGGGCCTGCTGGGCATCAATGTTGACCGCACCATCAGCCTGACCTTCGTGATGGGCGCTGCACTCGCCGCGGTCGCCGGCGTGCTGGTCACCATGTATTACGGGGTGATCGACTTCTATATCGGCTTCCTGGCGGGCATGAAGGCCTTCACCGCCGCCGTTCTGGGCGGCATCGGCAGCTTGCCAGGCGCCATGCTGGGCGGATTGCTGATCGGGCTGATCGAGGCGTTCTTCACGGGCTATGTCTCGGGCGCCTATAAGGATGTCGCCTCCTTCTCCGTGCTGATCCTGGTGCTGGTCTTCCGGCCCACGGGCCTGCTGGGCCGCCCTGATATCGAGAAGGTGTGAGAATGGCCCACTCGATCCAACATCATCTGAAAGCCAGCATCATCGCCGGTCTGGTGGCCATGGTCCTGGCCGTGCCCTTCATCGGCCTGCATACAATCTCCACCGACCAGGGTCTGGTGGTGCAGCAACGCTGGTCCTGGGTCTTCTGGTCCGGCCTGATCGTGCTGGGCGGCAGCTTTGCCATGGCGCTGGCGCGTGACGCCCTGGCCGCGCGGCGTGCCGCCAAGCCGAAGCTGGCCGCCGGGACCAAGCCCAAGCGTGACGACGCCCTGACGGCCAAGCTGTCTAAGGGATTCGCCATCGGCATCACGCTGTTCGCCATCACCCTGCCCTTCATGCCCTTTTCCGACCGCTACATCATGGATGTCGGCACGACCGTGCTGATCTATGTGCTGCTGGGCATGGGGTTGAACGTGACGGTCGGGCTGGCCGGTCTGCTGGACTTAGGGTTTGTGGCTTTCTATGCCATCGGCGCTTACAGCTTCGCGATCCTGTCCACCACGCTGGGCTGGGGCTTCTGGGTCTGTCTGCCGCTGTCGGGGCTGATTGCGGCCTTGTTCGGGGCCCTGCTGTCGATGCCCATCCTGCGTCTGCGCGGTGATTATCTGGCCATTGTGACCTTAGGCTTCGGCGAGATTACCCGCATCGTCATCCTGAACTGGCAGAGCTTCACGGGCGGCCCCGCCGGGATCAGTGGCATTCCCCGGCCCTCGCTGTTCGGCATGTCCTTCGACCGGCGTCCGCCAGAAGGCCTGATCAGCTTCCATGAAGTGACGGGCATCGCGTTCGCAACCGAACACCGGCTGATGTTCCTCTACCTGATCGCGCTGGCGCTGGTGCTGGGGGCGGCGTGGGTGATCAAGCGGCTGCGCGCCCTGCCCATCGGACGCGCCTGGGAGGCGCTGCGCGAGGATGAGATCGCCTGCCGCTCGCTGGGCATCAATCCCGTGGCCTCCAAGGTTTCGGCCTATGCGGTCGGCGGCATGCTGGGCGGGTTCGCCGGCTGCTTCTTTGCGGCCCGTCAGGGTTTTGTGTCGCCGGAAAGCTTTACCTTCATGGAAAGTGCCCTGATCCTGGCCATCGTGGTGCTGGGCGGATTGGGCAGCCAGATCGGCGTGGTCATCGCCGCCCTGTTCATCGTGCTACTGCCGGAAGTGGGGCGTGAGTTTGCCGATTTCCGCATGATCGTGTTCGGCATCGCCATGATCGCCATCATGGTCTGGCGTCCGGGCGGGCTGCTGTCGCAGCGCGTGCCCACCATCCGCCTGTCCACCGCCAGCAAGGGAGCCGGGGCATGAGCGACCAACCCCTGCTGTCCGTCACGGGCCTGACCATGCGGTTCGGCGGTCTGGTGGCCGTCGATGGCGTCAACCTGACGGCTGAAACCAACAAGATCACGGCCCTGATCGGCCCCAACGGGGCCGGCAAGACCACGATCTTCAACTGCCTGACCGGCTTTTATAAGCCGACATCGGGCGAATTGACCCTGAACCGGCCAGACCAGGCGCCCGTGTCGCTTCAGTCTCTGCCCGGGTATCAGGTCTCACGCCATGGCGTCGTCCGCACCTTCCAGAATATCCGCCTGTTCCCGCGCATGACGGTGCTGGAAAACCTGCTGGTGGCCCAGCATGTGGGGCTGATGAAGAAGGCGGCCTACGGTGTCGCCGGCCTGATCGGCCTGTCCGGCTGGCGCGCGGCGGAGAAGGAAGCCATCGAGCGTGCCCGTTTCTGGATCGAACGGCTGGACCTGACATCCGTGGCGGATGAGGAGGCGGGCAACCTGTCCTACGGCGTGCAGCGCCGGGTGGAAATCGCCCGCGCTATGAACACCAACCCGCTGCTGCTGTGCCTGGACGAACCCGCCGCCGGCCTGAACCCGAAGGAGACGGGGGCATTGGGTGAGTTGCTGCGCGGCATCCGGGAGCAGTTCGGCATCGGCATCCTGTTGATCGAGCATGATATGGGACTGGTCATGGGCATCTCCGACCGCATTCATGTGGTCGAATATGGCCGCAAGATCGCCGAGGGCACGCCGGAACAGATCCGCAGCGATGAGCGCGTGATCAAAGCCTATCTGGGCGAGCCGGATGAAGAGGAACTGCCCGCCATCGTCGCCGAAGACGTGGCCGGACAGGAAGGAGGTCGGGCATGAGCTTGCTGCAATTGACGGGGGTCCGCAGCAATTACGGCCCCATCGAGGCGCTGCGCGGCGTCGATGTGCGCGTCGAACAGGGCGAGATCGTCACCCTGATCGGCGCCAATGGTGCCGGCAAATCCACCTTGCTGATGACCATCTGCGGTCAACCCAAGCCCGCATCCGGCACCATCATGTTCGACGGGCAGGTCATCAATGACCTGCCCCCGCATGAGACGGCCCGGCTGGGCATCGCGCAGGTGCCGGAAGGGCGGCGGATTTTCCCGCGCATGACGGTGTTTGAGAACCTGCAGCTGGGCGCCACCCTGGGCAAGCCTGAGCATTTCGATGAAGATGCCGCCTGGTGCCTGGACCTGTTCCCCATCCTGGCCAAGCGCAGGGACCAGCGGGCGGGCACGCTGTCGGGCGGGGAGCAGCAGATGCTGGCCATTTCGCGGGCGTTGATGAGCCGGCCGCGCCTGTTGCTTCTGGATGAGCCGTCGCTGGGTCTGGCGCCACTCATCATCCGCCGCATCTTCGATGTCATCGCAGAGCTGAACAAGACACGCGGCATGACCATCCTGCTGGTCGAACAGAACGCCTACCACGCCCTGAAACTGGCCCACCGCGCCTATGTGCTGGCCCAGGGGCAGGTGGTGATGGAAGGGGCGGGCCAGGAACTGCTGGCCAATCCAGAGGTGCGTGCGGCCTATCTGGAGGGCGGGTCGCACTGACCGGCGTCAAGCGCGTA
>CALRNG020000326.1:0-4885 GCA_943369495.1 Rhizobium sp. Q54 | reverse complement strand
GATAAAGCTCTCACTATCCCATCTCAACAGCCCCTCGCGCTCCGCAAGGCCGGCCGCCGGCAGCACGGCGGGGTTCACGATCGCACCGCATGGGATTCGATGAGCCAGAGTTGCCGGTCCATGCCACGAGCAACCTGGGTGAACAGGTCAGCGGTGACAGGATCACCATGGGTGGTGGACAGGCCGATGGCTTCCCGGGCCGACTGACCAAAGGCACTGACTGCCTGCGACAGGGCGAAAATATGTTGCCTTGCCTCGGCCACACCCAGTGGATAGGGCACCAGGAATGAGCGTTGAGCCGCCACATGCACAGTACCATGGGCGGTACCACCCAGGGCCGCGGCCCGCTCCGCAATCAGATCGGAATAGGTTTCGACCTCGATGGCGGCATTGTCGAACAGCTCATGCACAGCGGAAAAGCTGCTGCCACGGACGTTCCAATGCGCCTGTTTGACCTGCGCATGCAGATCAATGGCGGCGGCCAGATGCCTGTTGAGCAACTCAACTGACTGGCCCCGAATGTTTTCCGACAGGGTGTTATGGGTGTAGTGCATGGTCGACCTCCCGTTGTCGATAGTGATCGTAAATATGGATATCGATTAAGATAAGATTCGGGAAATACCTAGATCCTAGGGCGGTAATTCAAAATCCTTATTCGTCATGCGCCGATTGAATAATCATGCTACTATGTATTTTAATCAAACATTAGATCGGTAATTTCACCATGACCGACCCCAAAGAAAAAACAGACGGCACCGTGCCGTCGAAAACAGCAATGGATATTGTTGCCATCGGCGCGTCTGCTGGCGGTCTGGAGGCGGCAAGCCGGTTCGTGGAGGCGCTGGGTGATGGTGGGGGCGCCAATTTCATCCTGGTTCAGCACCTGGACCCCAATCACGACAGCCTTCTGGTCGAACTTCTGGCAGCGCACACGGCTCTCAGTGTCAGGCAGGTCACCGACGGCATGGAATTGCTGCCCGGTCATGTACTGGTGATACCGCCCGGAGCCTACATGTCCGTCATCGACAGGCGCCTGCACCTGACAGCCCCGCCGCGCGGCCAGGGCACCCGTCTGCCTTTCGACTTCCTGCTGGCCTCCCTGGCCCGGGATTTCGGTGACCGGGTGGTTTGTGTCGTCCTGTCGGGTACCGGCACGGACGGCAGCCAGGGCCTGCGGGCGGTGAAGGCAGCGGGCGGGCTGGTGATCGCCCAGGAACCGGCGGAGGCCGGGTATGAAGGCATGCCGCGCAGCGCCATGGCGACCGGTCTGGTCGATCATGTCCTGCCAGCGGCCGCGATGCCCGACATCATCCGCAACCGTCATCAACCCGACGCCGTTTCCTCCGCCGGGATGGCGCAGGATGGTTTGACCCGCGTCATCGATCTTCTGCGCACCCACACGCCCTACGACTTCACGCTCTATAAGCAGGGGACGCTGCGGCGGCGTATCGACCGGCGCATGTCCATGGCGGGCATCGCCGCCGATGGTCTGCCGGATTATCTGAACCTGCTGCGCCGCGATCCGACAGAGCGGGACAATCTGGCCAAGGACATGCTGATCAATGTCACGGAATTCTTCCGGGACCCGAAAGTATTCGAGCTTCTGGCCACAAGCGTGGTCCCCGGCCTGATCCGGGGACGCTCGGCGGATAATCACCTGCGCCTCTGGGTGGCGGGATGCAGCACGGGTGAGGAAACATATTCGCTGGCCATCCTGTTCCTGGAACAGATCGCCCTGGCCGGTCTGGCCATGAAGCTGCAGCTTTTTGCCTCCGATGTCGATCCCGATGCCGTCGCCACGGCGCGCGACGGCTGGTATCCCGCTGGAATTGCCGACAATGTCTCCCCCGAACGGCTGTCGCGGTTCTTCACCAGCGACAATGGCGGATACCGGGTGACGCAGGAACTGCGCGCCCATATTGTGTTCACGGTTCAGGATGTGCTGGCGGACCCGCCCTTTTCCCGTCTCGATTTCATATCCTGCCGTAATCTTCTGATCTATCTGATGCCCGAAGCGCAGGCGCGGGTGCTGGCCCTGTTCCATTTCGCCCTGCGCGATGGCGGGTTCCTGCTGCTGGGTGGTGCCGAAACCGTGGTGCCAGCGGCGTCGGACAGGTTCGAGATCGTCTCCAAGCCTGCCCGCCTGTTCCGCCATGTCGGCCGCAGCCGTCCGGGCGATTTCGGCTTCCTGATGAGTGCGGGGGACGGTGTCCGCGCGCTGCCCCGCATCGGTAGCGGCCCCGGCCTGTCGCGGCAGAATTCGTTGGCGGAACTGTGTCGGCAATTGGTGATACGCGACTATGCCCCGGCCACGATCCTGATCAACCGCAGCCATGACTGCCTTTATTCCCTGGGACCGACTTATCATTTCCTGCGGGTGCCGCCCGGCCACCCCACGCAGGACCTGCTGGCCATGACACCCCCCGGCCTGTCGGTGAAACTGCGCGCCGCCATCCAGCGGGCACATCAGGAAAAGGCCAAGATCACGATCCAGGGCGGGCAGGTCCGCCGCGATGGCGTATCCTTGGAGTTCAGCATCGCCTTGCATCCCGTCACGCATGAGGGCGAGGAATTGATACTGGTCTGCTTCATTGACCGCGCCCAATCGGCCATGGGCCAGGAGGGCCAGGCAGCCCTCCCCCCCGATGGGCCGGCCGGCAATCTGGCCCAGGAGCTGGACCATACCCGTGCCGAACTTGAAGCGGCCATCCGCAACCTGGAACTGGCGGGGGAGGAACAGAAGGCCGTCACCCAGGAAGCCCTGTCCATCAATGAGGAATACCAGTCCGCCAATGAGGAATTGCTGACCTCCAAGGAGGAACTGCAATCGCTGAATGAGGAGCTGACGGCCCTGAACAGCCAGTTGCAGGAGACCCTGGACCGGCAGCGAACCACATCGAACGATTTGCAGAATGTGCTCTACAGCACGGACGTGGCCACCATCTTCCTGGATACGGAACTGGCCATCCGCTTCTTCACCCCCGCCACCCGGTCGCTGTTCAGCATCCTTCCCGGCGATATCGGGCGCCCCCTGGCCGACCTCAGTTCGCTGGCCGCCGATGGTGACCTGTTTGCCGATACACAATCCGTCTTGCAGTCGCGCGTACCGATGGAGCGGGAGATCGAGGCGCGAACCGGCGCCTGGTATCTGCGCCGGGTCCTGCCCTATCTGACGCGCGAGGATCAGGTGGAAGGGGTGGTCATTACCTTCGTTGATATCACTGAACGCCGGCGCGTAGCCGAAGCGCTGCGCATCGCCAAGCGGCAGGCAGAACTGGCGAACCAGGGCAAGTCGCATTTCCTGGCCGCCGCCAGCCACGACCTGCGCCAGCCCCTGCAGACCTTGATCCTGTTGCAGGGCATTCTGGCGGGCCGGGCGCAGGCAAAGCAGGACCGGGAATTGCTGGACCGGATCGGGGAAACCATCGGCGCCATGTCCGGCATGCTGAACGCCCTGCTGGACATCAACCAGATCGAAGCCGGCGTCATTGCCACCGACCTTTCACGCTTTCCCATCAACGACCTTCTGACCCGGATGCGAGACGAATTCAGCTATCATGCCCACGCGCGCGGTCTGACCTTGCGCACGGTCCCGTGCGGCATCCAGATTTTCAGTGATCGGCGGCTGCTGGAACAGATGGTCCGCAACCTGTTGTCCAATGCCCTGAAATATACCCGCCGGGGCAAGGTGCTGCTGGGCTGTCGCCGGCGGGCGGACGGGATCAGTATCGAGATCTGGGATACGGGCATCGGCGTGCCGGAGGCCGAACAGCAGGCGATCTTCGAGGAACATCACCAGATTGCCCAGGCTGATGGAAAGCCCGGCAATGGCCTGGGTCTGGGTTTGTCGATCGTCCGCCGCCTGAGCGGGCTTTTGAACCATCCGGTGCGGGTGCGGTCGGTGCCCGGCAAGGGATCGGTTTTCGCCATCGATATCCTCACCGAACCACAGGCGACAAATGCGCCGGCCCTGCCCACGCCGGACGGACTGGAAAGGGATGTCGCCATCCCCGGCAACATCCTGGTGGTGGAGGATGATCCAGAGGTGGGGGACCTGCTGGGCATGGTTCTGCGCGATGCTGGCCACACGGTGCTGTTGGCGGTCGATGCGCCGTCAGCCCAACGCCAGTTGGCGGCAGAGGCCTTTCGCCCCGACCTGCTGCTGGTCGATTACAATCTGCCGGGCGGGATGACCGGGCTGGACCTGCTGACGGCCCTGCGCCGCGACCTGCATCGCGCCGTACCTGGTCTGCTGCTGACGGCGGATATTTCCACGGAAACATTACGCGCCATCGCGCTGCGTAACGAACTGCAACTGCATAAGCCGGTCAACCCCGCGACCCTGCTGCGCACGGTTCAGCGGCTGCTGGCCGTGCCGCCGCTGGCTGTGCGGATCACGGACCGCGGCGGCAGGGCGGAAGATGGCATCACCATCCATATCATCGACGATGACGCCCTGCTGCGCGACAGCATCCACCAGTCCCTTGAAGGGCTGGGCTGGCATCTGATCGACTATGCCAGTGCCGAAGATTTCCTGGCCGGACCGCCCCCGACAGGTCATGAATGCCTGCTGATAGACGCCTACCTGCCGGGGATGGGCGGCATCGACCTTCTGCACCATCTGCGGCAGACCAGCGTCACGACCCCCGCCATCGTCATGACCGGCAGCAGCGATGTCCCGGTCGCGGTCGCCGCCATGCGGGCGGGTGCAGCCGATTTCATCGAAAAACCGGTCAGCCGCGCCGATCTGGTGGCCAGCATACGGCTGGCGCTGGAGCGGGCGGAGGACGGGACGAAGCTGGCGGCATGGCATCGGGATGCCGCCCAGCACATCGCCGGACTGACGACACGGCAGCGGCAGATCATGGCCATGGTCCTGGCCGGA
>CALRNG020000325.1:0-4922 GCA_943369495.1 Rhizobium sp. Q54 | reverse complement strand
TGGGCGACACCAAGCAGCAACTGAACGATACGCTGGGTCA
Organism: Rhizobium sp. Q54; assembly: GCA_943369495.1. Taxonomy (GTDB): domain Bacteria; phylum Pseudomonadota; class Alphaproteobacteria; order Azospirillales; family Azospirillaceae; genus Niveispirillum. The sequence goes on along the minus strand of CALRNG020000325.1, from coordinate 4,882 downwards.
GGTGAACCAGCTTTGTTCGGCGGCCGTACGCACCGTAACGGAAAGCAATCGCGAGATCCGGCAGGCCACAGAAATGCTGGGCCATGCCGTGGCGCAGGTCCGCGCCTTCGATGGCGGCGACGGTCAGGTCGGTCTGGACGACATTATCGACGCCCTGCGCGCCAATGCCGACCATCTGGCCGATACCGCCGCCAAGACCGAATCCAGGGTCATCGAAACCCTGGGCAGCCTGTCGGAAAGCGACAGCGATATCCGGCTGGCCACAGTGGAGGCCCGCGACGCGGCCAAGGCCCTGTCGCACTCCATGGAGGAGGCGCAGCAGGGCCTGCTGTCGGCGGTGAAGCTGCTGCGCGCCTCGGGCGACCTGCTGGCCAGCACCGTGGATCAGACCGGATCGCGCATCACCCGCGCCGCAGATGCCATGGAAGAGGGTGAGAAGGCCCTGTTCGCCACCCTGGGCGGTGTCACCAGCCGCTTCGACGAGGCCACGGAGAAGGCGGCTGCCAGGCTGGAGGATGCGGGGCACCAAGTGTCACGCGCCGCCGACCTGCTGGACGACCGTTCGTCGGAGATCAGCTACAAGCTGGAAACGGCGCTGGACAGCATGAACACAGCCCGCACGACGTTGCAGCAATCGGCCGAGATCGCCGAGGATATGACGCGCGGCAAGCTGGAACCCCTGGCCGATCAGTTCCAGGATATCCAGTTCCGCTTCTCAAGCCTGATGGCCGATGTCTCCGACCGGGCCGACAGCATGGCCGACGCGGTCGACGCCCTGCGCCTGACCAGCGACGGGCTGCGGCAGGAGTTTGAGCGCCGCCGCGTGGAGCCCGGCCAGCATGAGGCCATCGCCGACCTTCTGACCCGCATGCGCGGCAGTGCCACCCAGATCGGCGACCGGGTGAAGGAGATCGGGGAAACGGCGGGCCGTCTGGCACAGAGCCTGACGGGCGGTGTGGACGATGCCACGGCCCGCCTGCGTGACCTCACCTCCGACCTGCGCCAGGAAACCAAGGCCCTGTCGTCGGAGGCGCATATCGCCACCACCACCCTGTCGCGCACCGTCGGACAGCAGGAACGTCTGCTGGCCGACATGAAGGACGTCGCCGCCGACCTGGACGCCCAGCGCGACCGCGACAACACCCCGCAGGCACTGATCGACCTGACGAGCGGCCTGCGCGCCGCCATCGATGCGGTCCATGCCCTGGTGGCCAGCGCCGACAACCGCGAGAAGGTGGCCGTCGATCAGGCCCTGGGGCTGGTCGACAAGTTGCAGCAGCGTATCCTCAATATCGAGGGCATGGCCGGTGGCCTTGCCGCCGCCACCGATGCGCTGCACGCGCTGGCGGCCTCTGACAATGCCGGGCGGGAGCGGGAGAATGCCGACCTTCTGGCCATCGCCAACGCGCTGAAGGCCCGTCTGGACGGGATCGACCGGCTGGGCGACCGGCTGGACAGCACGACCGACAGCGTGCGCGCGGTTCTGGAAGAAACCCGTGGGCGGGAGCGCACCGATCTGTCCATCGTGTCAGAACTGACGCAGAACCTGCGCGAACGCGTGCTGCGCCTGGATGGGCTGTCCGTGGACCTGTCGCGCGCCATCGATATTCTGCGGTCATCGTCGCGCCAGAACGAGAATGCCAGCGCCAACGCCGCCCGCGACCTGGGCACGCGCCTGGCCCAGATCGCCGATCAGCTGCGCGGCGCCGCCGGGGGCGTGTAGCACGGGATCAGGCCGTCGGAGTGATATTACCTTCCAAGACACCTTGTTCTGCCAAAGGTCACAGCGCGCTGCGCAACCTTCACCTTCGCTTTGCGTTGCTTTGACATGGGTTCGGATCACCCCGGCCCGCTTGAGCAACCTCGCAAGGGAAGGAAGAGACAATGCGCACGCGACTGATCAGCGCCGTCACCCTGACGGCTCTGCTGTTGGGGACCGCCGCGATGGCACAGACGGTCCCTCCGGGCACCACCGAACCGGTCCCGCCCGTGCCGGGCACTGTGCACCCCGGCCAAGCCGGCGAACCGCCTGCCGCATTGATGCCCCAACGCGACACGCCGCCCAGCATCCTGGCCGAACCACGCCCTGGCATCGACCGCGCCGCCGCCGAACACCTGCTGGGCCGCACCGTGATCGGTGCCGATGGCAAGGAACTGGGCGAGGTGGAGGATGTGATCTTGAATACCAGCAGCGGTAACGCTGAAAAGCTGATCATCGCGTCCGGCGGCTTCATGGGTCTGGGGGAGAAGAACGTCGCCGTCGATATCAGCGACGCCGATCTGCTGGCCGGGAACAACAATGTCCAGATCCGCAACCTGACCAATGCGCAGCTGGATCAGATGGCAACGTTCGAATATGGCAAGAACACTCGTTCCCTGATCCGCCCCAGCCAGCGGTAACGAGCGCAAGCCCCACGGCACCCGGCCCACCCCCTCCTGGATCGGCGCTTTTTCATGCGGCCTTTTATGCTGTGCATGCCGCGAATACGGGGGATGCTTTTGTGAAGGGGCCGTCCAACAATGACGGAATCCGGACGCCTGCTGTCAGGCTGTTCCCATAAACCTCAAAGAACAGGGATACGGGAACATGAAACGGATGAAGCATCTTCTGGCCGCCACGCTGACCATCGCCGCACTGGGCGCCGGTATGGCGGCCGAGGCCCATGGCATCTGGTTTGCGCAACGCGCCAAGCAGACGGCCCTGATCTATGGCGTCGGTGCCGACGATCTGGACATGGTGAAGCGGTTGGGCCTGATCACCGGCACCTATGGCTATGACGCCGACTGGGCACCCGTGGGCGTCACGTTGCGCGCTGCCGGCCCCATCGTGCTGGTGGACAGCAAGGCACCCACTATCGCCGTGGCCGCCATCATGGATAATGGCCTGTGGTCGCGGCTGGCCGATGGAAAATGGGTGAAGGGTGGGCGCGACACGGTCCCGGATGCCGTCCGGGCGGAACGCACCATGAAGTTCGCGGTCCACCTGAGCGGCACACCCAATGCCCCCATTCCCGTTCTGCCAGAACAGCTTTTGCAGATCGTCCCCGTCGACAAGACAATCCCGGCAGAGATGGGCAAGCCGCTGACGATCCGCGTCCTCTACAAGGGCAAGCCCATCAAGGATGCCGAGGTCAAGCATGACTTCGTGAACGATCCCGATCAGGTACCGGTCAAGACCGACAAGGACGGTGTTACCACCGTCACGGTGCGCAACCAGGGCCTGAACGTCCTGGCCGCCACCTATGTCGGCCCCGCCGACAATCCCAAACAGGTGGACCATGTCGAATATCTGGCCACCCTCTCCTTCGTGCTTCCGCATGCGCCGGAATAATACTAACGGTCAAAATTCTTGACCGTTAGTATCCGCGCCGACTGGCGCGGCGGCGGCCCATGCCGCCGAAGCTTGAAATGCCGATGAGTCGGCATTTCAAGCCGCTGGTATAGGGAGGTCATCCGACCGGCATAGCGCTGACGGTCGTGCTGTTTCTCACCCTCTTCCAACGTGAATATTGTTGCTCTCCCCGGCCATCGGATCAGCGCCCGGCCCGCACGCCCAGCATATGGCAGATGGCCACCGTCAGATCGGCGCGGTTCATGGTGTAGAAGTGGAACTGCTTCACACCATGCTTTTCCAGGTACCGGCACTGTTCAATGGCTACCGTGGCCGCCACCAGATGCCGGGTCTCCGGCGCCTCGTCCAGGCCATTGAACAGGTCGCGCATCCAGGCGGGGATGGCGGTGTTGCACTTCTCCCCCATCTCCGCCGCTTTCGTGAAATTCAGGATCGGCAGGATGCCTGGCACCATGGGCACATGGATGCCGGCAGCGGCAGCCTTGTCACGAAAACGCAGGAAGGCATCGACATCGAAGAAGAACTGGCTGATGGCGCGGTTGGCCCCAGCATCGACCTTGCGCTTCAGATTGTCCAGGTCGATCTGGGCGCTGGGCGCCTCCGGATGCACTTCCGGAAAACAGGCAACCGAAATGTCGAAGTCACCGATGCGGCGAAGGCCCGCCACCAGGTCAGCGGCATAGGCATAGCCGCCGGGATGCGGTTCATAGCCGCGACCGCCCAGGCCGCCGGTCCCGTCGGCGCGCGGCGGCGGGTCACCGCGCAGGGCCACAATATGGCGGATGCCAGCATCCCAGTAACTGCGCGCGATCTCGTCGATCTCTTCCTTGGTGGCGGCCACACAGGTCAGGTGGGCGGCGGCCGGAATGCCGGTTTCCGCCTGGATCGCCGTGACCGTGGCATGGGTGCGTTCCCGCGTGGAGCCGCCCGCCCCATAAGTCACCGACATGAAGGCCGGGTTCAGCGGTGCCAGCCGGCGGATGGCCGTCCACAGATTCTCATGCATCTTCTCCGTCTTAGGCGGGAAGAATTCGAAGCTGACGGTCAGATCGCCGGGGGCGGTGATCAGCGGGGCCGGGTTGGCGGCGGCATCCATCAGGTCGCTCAGGCTCATGGGACTATCCTTCAGGCGGCGGCCAGCGGGCGGGGCCGCGTGGCAGGGGCATCCGTGCGGGTGGCCCGCCAGATGCAGACGGTCAGGGGATCACCGGGCAGGGGGACGGCGGGTTCGGGTGTCATCCCGGCGCGGCGCAGCCAGCCGGTGACTTCCTCATCCGTGAAGCCCAGGCGGCGGTGCGCATGCTGCTCGCGCAGATATTCAAGGTCATGGCGGGCGAAATCCACCACCAGCATGGTACCGCCGGGCCGCAGGACGCGGGCCGCCTCCGCGATTGCGTCGGCAGGTTCCTCCGCGTAATGCAGGACCTGATGGAAGGTCACCGCATCCTGGCTCTGGCCGGCCAAGGCCAGCTGATACATGTCGCCCAGCCGCACCTGGCAATGGCGCAGGCCCACCTGTTCCAGGTTCAC
>CALRNG020000324.1:0-4953 GCA_943369495.1 Rhizobium sp. Q54 | reverse complement strand
TCCTCTTGCCCTGCGAACAGAATGCCCGTCTCCTCATCCACCACCAGCCCCTCGAACTGCGGCTGCCAGTCCAGGGCCGGGTCATTGTCATTCTCGGCGGTCAGGGGCTGGCCCTTATGGGTGGTGGGGAAATCCCAGTGGCGGGTGCGTTCATGGCCGACCTTCCCGTCCGCCTGGATCACCAGTTTCTGTTCGGCCAGACGCGCCGCGTTGCGCTGCGCCACCACGGCCCGCACCTCCCCCGTCGCCTTGTCCTTCCACAGGGTCAGGCCATAGGCGCTGGCCTGATCGGCAACGGGATTGTCAATCTCCGCCTTGCCATCGGGCGACAGGCGGGTGGGGAACACCTGGGCCTGCCCCGGATCGGTGATATCGGTGAGCGGGGCTGCGGGGTTGGCCGGATCAATGGCCCAGACCATCAGCCGGTCACGCCCCCGGTCGCTGGCCACCGCAATGTCGATGCGCGACCCGTCCGGGCGTATCAGCCCATAGGCGACATCGACATTGTTGTAGCGGCCATCCGGCACGGCATCGATCCGCTGCACCAGCTTGCCCTGAAGGTCATAGACCCGCAAGCCCGCATCCTTGGCCGTCGCGATCACCAGGCTTTTGGCCGGGTCGTCCGGGTGCAGCCAGAAGGACGGATCATCCGCATCCCCCGGTACCCCGCCATCGGGCAGGCCGGGCGTGGTTTCGGCGATGGGCTTCACCAGGGGAAGGTTGGCCGCCACAGGGACGGCTGGGTCCTTGCCGCAGGCGGCAAGCGACAGGATCAGGGCAAGCGGGATCAGGGGGCGCATGGCGGCCTTTCCGGGAAATGAGGTGAAAGGGGGGATCAGAACGTCGCGCGCAAGGTCACCTGGAACAGGCGGCCGGACTGCTCGCTCTCGCGCTCGCTTTCCTCCACCTCACCGGCGCGGTGGGCATCAATGATGTCTTCGACGCTGTCGCCATCGAAGGTCACAAAGCCTTCCTTCTTCTTGCGGTTCAGCAGGTTGGACGCCGACAGGCGCAGCACGAACCGGTCGGCAAAGCGCTTCTCTACAAAGGCTTCCAGGTCCTTGCCATAGGAGAGATCAACCTCTTCATCCAGCGACACTTCCTTGGCCTTCGACCGGCCGGAGAGCGAGGCGCCGAGGCTGGCATCCAGGCTTTCGACCGTCTGGATGAAGCCCAGATTGTAGATATGCCGGGGCTGGTTGTTGAAGCGGCGCTTGGCACCCAGCACGGGGTCGCGCATCTCGCTGTCCAGCCAGGTGTAATTGGCGAACAGGCCCGTATCGGGCAGGCCGGCAAAGTCCAGCGGGGTGGAGAAGTCGATCTCCATGCCCCAGCTCTGCCCCTTGCCGGCATTCCGCGCTTCATAGACATTGCCGCCGGCATCGGCCTCTTCACCGGTATTGAACAGCTCGATCAGGTCCTGGATATCGCGGTAGAAGAAATTGGCGCCGATGATGCCGCGCCGGCCCAATTGCCGCTCATAGCCGACATCGAGGCCCCAGGCACGTTCATTGGCCAGCAGCGGATTGCCGATCAGTTCATCCTCGTCCGCCGGCTCCTCCTCCTGGCGATAGGGGCTGATCAGGTCGTAATCGGGGCGGCGCACGGTGCGGGCCACGGAGAACAGGAAGCGGTCAGCCTCGGTCGCCTGAAAGCGCAGATGGGCGGACGGGTTGAAGGCTTCGCTGTCATAATCGGCCTTGCCCTCCTCGCTGCTGACATCGCGGCGCGTGATCTCATATCGCGCGCCGGTATCCAGGGTCAGACGCTCGGTCAGGTCGAAGGAAAAGCGCACATAGGGATCATAGCGCTGTTCCTTGATGGTGAAGATGGCACCGGGGGCCGTCTGCTCCTCCCACTCGCCATCATCCAGTTCGAAGGTGCGATTGGCAGTGTCGCGCTTCTTGTGCAGCAGGTCGATGCCGGCCTTGGTCTCCACCATGCCTTGCGTGAACTTGTAGTAGACGGTGCCCGACAGTTCATCGTCGGTGGTGTCCAGCGTCTCGCGCTCCACCAGTTCAGCCTCCTCGACCGTATCGCCCTCATCCACCTCGGCCTTGGTATCCTCGCGGTACCCGGCCCAGCCGGCATCCAGGCCCAGTTCGCCGATGGACAGCGGCTGGGCGAAAGAAGCCGCCAGGGCGTAGGTCTGCTGACCGATGCGTTCACGCTGCACTTCCACCTCGTCCTGTTCCAGCTCGGCCGGGCTGTCGCCCTCGAACGTGACGGAGGTTTCATCCTCATCGCGGTCGGTATCGACCACCAGGCCGGTCAGGCGGATGGAGCCTTCACCCAGCCGCGTCACCAGCTCGCCATTGGCGGAGATATCAACGCCGTCACGGGTGTCATCCTGCAATTCCCTTCCTGTATATTCGCTGAACGCACCATCGTAGAAATCGGTGACCTTCTTTTTGGGATTGCGCCGACCCTGATAATTGACGGCGGCCCAGTAAGAGGTCTCGTCCAGGCTGTCGGCATAGGCCACAGCGAAGGACGGGCGGACCTTGCCATCCTTGTTGATCAGGGCGCCGGCTTTGGCAAACCCACCCTCAAACGCCTCGCTCTCCTTCGTCACCACGTTCAGGGTACCGGCCACGCCCTCGGACGGCTGATCGGCGCGGGGTGCCCGCACGATCTCCACCCGCTCCACCAGCTCCGCCGGGATACGGTCCACGAAGAAGGAACGGTCGGCCTCCCCGCCCGGCGGGCGACGGCCATTGATCAAGACCTGGGTGTAACCCGGCGGCAGGCCGCGCATCTGCACCGCGTCATATTCCAGAACGTCGGCGGCAAAGGTCACGCCCGGCACGCGCTTCATCATCTCGCCCACCGACACCGGCTCAAACCGCTGGAAATATTCCAGATCGTAGGACAGGACCGGGTTCGGGTCGGCAGTACGGTTGCGGTAGAAGATCTGACCCGTGACAATGATCTCTTCGATCTTCGGCGGCTCCGTCTGTTCCGGGGCGGCGACGGGTGTGGCGGCGGGGGCGCGGGTGGGCTGCGGGCGCGCCGGGGCCTGGGCGGCGGCGGCGGTGCGGGTGGCGAGCGTCACCGACCCATCGGCCCCGACTTCTGCCGACAGGCCCGTGCCGGCCAGCACGGCCTTCAGGGCGGCGTCAAAGCCGGCGGCGGCGGTGACGGGGGCGGACTGCTTGCCCGCCACCTGCGCCGGGGTGAACAGGATGTTGCGCCCATAATGCCGGCCAAGCGCCACCAGCGCATCGCCCAGATCACGCGACGCCAGGGTGAAGGCAGCGGGCGACGCCGCCACCGGCTGGGCCTGTGCCACCGCATGGCCGGGCACAAAGGACAGGATCGCCAGGGCGGAGACGCCAAGGGCCAGGGAACGCATGGACATGATCGGAACTCTCCCGTGGGACAGCCGGGCAATGCCGGCATGGACAAGGGGATAGACGCAGGCGCGCGGCAGTTTCCGGGGCGATGCGGAACTTTCATCCGGGCGTCATGGAAGTGTCACGGGGAGTGGAAGGGTTGACATTTATGGATATTCTTTGTATATCCATAACCAGGCGCGCAGCAGCCCGCCTTGCCAAAGCGCGTCAACCAGGACGGAAGGACCGGACACGATGTTGGTCGCCATCTCGAAATGGGGAAACAGCCTTGGCCTTCGTATCCCGAAGGGCGTGGCCGAAGATATCAACCTGCAGGACGGCATGTCCGTCGATGTGCGGGCGGTGGATGGTGCCATCATCATCAAGCCCGCCCCCCAGAAAGTGACGATTGACGCCCTGATGCAGAGTTACCGTCCGGAGCATCGGCACCAGGACATCGACCTGGGCGGTCCTATCGGAAAAGAGATATGGTGAGGGACATCAATGGCAGCTATCAGCCGGACATGGGTGACCTTGTCTATATCAACTGCGATCCCAAGGCAGGCACGGAGCAGGGTGGTTGCCGTCCCGCCCTTGTGATGTTTGTGAAGGCTGTTACGGCGGGAACGGCGCTGGCGGCGGTGGTACCCATCACCAATCAGGTGAAGGGCGGCCCGCTGGAGGTTCGGGTTCCCCCCGGTTGCAGGATAACGGGCGTGGCCTTGCCGGAACATATCCGCTCTGTCGATTGGATCGAACGCCGGATGGAGTTTGTCGGCAAGGCCCCCCAATCCTTCGTCGATGATGTCCGCAGGATCATCATCTTGATGATGGGTGGGGAGGACTGACCCTACCCCCGCCGCTTGGCCCTTTCCACGGTCAGCGTCAGGCCACCATCGCCGCCGCGTGTTACGGCAAGCCCGTGCAGCTTCGCGGCCCCGGCTACGAATTTCTCCACGTCGCGCGTGGCGAAGACGCCGCTGACCTGCAGGGCCGCTACATTCTCCGACAGGGTCACGCGCGGGCCGCCATAACGGGCGAAGCGGGCCAGCGCCTCACCCAGGCTGGTCTGGTTGAAGATCAGCCGGCCCTGGCGCCAGGCGCCGGCCTGTTGCAGGTCAGCGGTCATGATGCGCGGCGGGCGGGCGCCGTCGGCCACAGCCATCTGTCCGGGCATCAGGCGGCCCGTCACCAGGTCCGTGCCCGGGTCGCGCAGATCCACCCCGCCTTCCAGCAGGGTAACGTTGGTGCTGGCCGCATCCTCCACGATGAATTCCGTGCCGGTGGCCACCACGGTCAGGTGGTCGGCGGTCACCGCGAAGGGGCGAAGGCGGCTTTTTGCGACCTTGAAGGAGGCCTCGCCGCGCGTCAGGCGGATATCGCGGCTGAAGGGGCCATAGGCCACTTCCACGGCGCTGTCGGCATCCAGGCGGATTTCGCTGCCGTCCCAAAGCTGGACCGCGCGCGTTTCGCCCCGTACCGTGACATGGCTTTCCCGCGCCCAGGCCAACCATTGCGGCGGCACCGCCAACAGCAGGGCCAGGCTGGCCGCCAAGGCCGCAAAGCCTGCTGCGAACGGTCTTTGCGGCGGACGCACCGCCCGCGCCGGCTGGCGGGG
>CALRNG020000323.1:0-4969 GCA_943369495.1 Rhizobium sp. Q54 | reverse complement strand
CTCGGCTGACGGAGATCCCAAGGATATCATAGGGTTGGTTGGATAGTCGCGTGTACAGATTGTCATCAATTTCAAGATCGCTGCCGCCATCAACTGTCCATCCCATGTCGCGGAAACAGGACGCGACGATCGACACGCCAAGCGTATGCTGGGCACCACGGGTGCGGGCCAGCAGGATGCGCCGCTGCGTGCGCAATTCCACAGTTGACGCGGCTCCCGCATGGGAAACGTGGTTTACGATCATGCTGAGCCGCGTGGAGGCCACAGCAACCTGCATGAAATCAGCCTCGTCCGAACACCATTGATTCCCCAACCGTACCGCCACAGGTGCGAACAGATGTACGGCCAGTGTCCGGACAGGAATGGAGGCGCGAACCAGGTCTTCCGTGATGCTGCGGTGTTTGCGTGGATCGGGTGCGATCAGGCTGTTCAACAGGCTGGTCCGGTAGCTGATCGCCTGGTTCACCCCCGGCATCTGACGTGCGAGAGGATGATGTTCGGGATGGAGCATCAGATCCTCGCCATCGCCCGACTTCATGCCCTGGTCGGTGGGCATGTTTTCAGGATGGCTGGCACCCACGATGCTGGAGACAGAACCCCGGATCGCGCGCTCAAGCATGCGGTGATCATTGGAACCCAGTAAGGGTTCCCCTGTCACCATTCCAGTCTGCCGAGATTTTGAAGGCCTTGCGGAATCTGGTAGCCCGCTTGGCCCATTGTCATCTTTGTCGGCCATGTCCCCCCCTCGGTCTTTGGCCCGGGAAGTTTCCCTTCCTCAAGGCGCGAGCTTACCCCATCCCGGTATTTCTGCAATTTTTTTTAGCGCCAAATTGACGCATATCATGGCGCCAATTCGACCCCTCATTCAGCCGCGATACCGTGCGGATCGGACTCATGTTCCTCGCTGCCGGGGAAGGGCAGGGGGGAAGAGCGTTTTCCTTCAGAAAACTCCAGGGCGTCGATGACCAGCCGCTCGATATGTTCGGCGTTCAGACTGGCCATCCTGTACATTTCCTCCGGCGATGCGTGCGCCATGAAACTGTCGGGCAGTGTCATGGTTCGCAATCCGCACCGGCCATCAAGCATGCCGCGTGCAGCAAGGTGATGCAGGACCAGCGCGCCAAATCCTCCTGTTGCCCCCTCCTCAATCGTGACGAGGAGACGGTGACGCGACATGAGATTATCGATAAGGGCACCATCCAGCGGCTTGGCGAAGCGGGCGTCCGCCACGGTGACCGAAATACCGCGGGAGGCCAGCGCCTGGCGTGCCGCGAGGCACTGACCCAGCCGGGTGCCAAAGGACAGCAGGGCGACGGTCGATCCGTTTTCCACGATCCGGCCCCGGCCAATTGGCAGGACCTTTCCCCGCGTGGGCAGCACGACGCCAGAGCCCTCGCCGCGCGGGTACCGGAACGCGATCGGGCCCGTATCATGGGCCGCCGCCGTCGCAACCATGTGGACAAGTTCGGCCTCGTCACTGGCGGCCATCACGGTGAAGCCGGGAAGGTTGGCCAGATAGCCGATATCGAAGGAGCCCGCATGGGTGGGGCCATCCGCCCCCACCAGGCCTGCCCTGTCGATCGCAAAACGCACAGGCAATCCCTGCAGAGCGACATCATGGACGATCTGGTCATAGGCACGTTGCAGGAAGGTGGAGTAGATCGCACAGAAGGGACGCAGTCCGCTGGCGGCAAGACCCGCAGCGAAGGTCACCGCATGCTGTTCCGCGATGCCGACATCGAACGTCCGATCCGGAAATGAACGGGCGAACAGGTCGATACCCGTCCCCGCGGCCATCGCGGCGGTGATGCCAACGATGCGGGGGTCGTGTTCTGCTTCCGCAATCAGCGCCTTGGCAAAAACCTTGGTGTAGCTGGGCGCCTTGCTTACCGATTTTACCTGCGTGCCGGTCGCGATATCGAATGGGGAAACCCCATGAAGCTTGTCTTCCGCCGTTTCGGCATGGACATAGCCGGCACCCTTTCGGGTCCGCGCGTGCAGAAGGACAGGGCCGTCGGCGTTGTCCTTCAAATGGCGCATGGTGTTGAGCAGGCCCTTCAGGTCATGGCCGTCCACCGGACCGTGATAGGAGAAGCCCATCTGTTCGAAAAGGCTGGTGATGCCTGTCTGCGACGGATCGGCAAGGGTCTCCAGATGGGTGGACAGGGCGCCGGTGGGTGGTGATATCGACATGGCATTGTCATTGAGGATGACAAAGATGCGATGACCCAGGGCCCCGGCATTGTTGATCGCTTCGAACGCCATGCCGGCGGAAAGCGCACCGTCACCGATAACACAGATGACGTCGCCAACATCTGCACCCAGTTCGCGCGCCACCACAAAACCCAGGCCGGCGGATATGGATGTGGACGAGTGGGCAGCTCCAAAGGGATCGTGCTTGCTTTCGGCGCGTCGGGTGAACCCGGACGGGCCGCCTTTTTTGCGCAGTTTGCGCATCGAGTCGCGTCGACCGGTCAGCACCTTATGGGGATAACATTGGTGCCCCACATCCCAGATCAGCTTGTCACGCGGTGTGTTGAAGACTGTGTGCAGCGCCACGGTGAGTTCGATGACGCCAAGGCTTGATCCCAGATGACCGCCGGTTTCAGAGACGATGGCAATCGTCTCTGACCTCAGTTCATCAGCAAGCTGCACCAGATCATCATCTGACATATTACGAAGATCGGCGGGGTCCCGGATGCCATCCAGCAAGGGTGTCTGTGATGATATGGTTAAGTGGCCCATTGCGTACCCTCCCGCGCATGAGCCGCATACGCCCTGCGCCTGCAGGTGGTCCCTGCCATCTTTCTGCGTGGACGCCCTGTACCAATGCGGTAGGACGTGTCAATCAACATAGTCACGGAAACCAACCAATGTGTAAACTTCTATTTACACTTTTGGGGATTTTGGTGCCGACTGGCCCGCCAATCGGCACCACGGCCTTCATCATTTGCCGGGGCTGAACTGCTTGAGATAGGCGATCACGTCGATGATCTCCTTGTCCGTCTTCAGGCCGGGAAAGGCCATTTTGGTGCCGTTGACCATGGTTTTGGGACTGGGGAGATAGGCCTTCAGCAGGGTCTCATCCCAGATTTTGCCGACCCCAAAATCCACCATGGATTTGGAGTAGGTATAGCCCGCAACCGTCCCCGGCTGTCGGCCAAAAAGCCCCATCAAGGATGGCCCAACCTTGGGCTTGGCATTGTCGGCATTGTGGCACGCCATACATTTGTTGAAGACGAGCTTGCCTGCTGTCGCGTCGCCACCCTCGGCATTGGCCATGGTCGGCATGAGGGTGAACGCTACGAAGCAGGCGAGCGTCAAAGCCTTACGCATGCTTACCTCCTGTGGAGAAATTGTAAGTTTCTCGATCGATAGAGCAGAAGCAGTCAGTTGGGTCTGGCTGTGGGACGCTGCATTGCCCGCTTGCATCATTGCGGATCGCGTCCATTCGTTTAGTGTCTCAACTGCCTATCAGGTTGGAGGAGTGTTTCATGGCGGTCCTGGTGTTCATCGGTATCGTCGTGATCGCCGCGTCCAGCGGGGCCGTTTTCAAACCAGGCGAATGGTACGAGGGGCTTCGCAAGCCAGCCTGGACACCACCGAACTGGGTCTTTCCCGTCGTGTGGACACTACTTTACGCAGCCATCATCTATGCCGGCTGGCGTGTTTGGACTCTGTCGGGCTGGTCCCTGCCGATGGCGTTCTGGGGCCTTCAGATCATTGTCAACGCCCTGTGGTCCTGGATGTTTTTCGGACTGCGCCGGATGCGCCTGGCCTTGGCAGATGTGCTCATGCTCTGGGCGTCAATCCTTGGCTTTATCGTCACATCCTGGCCCGTTTCCGAGGTGGCGGCCCTGTTGTTCCTTCCTTATCTGCTTTGGGTGACGATTGCGGCGTTCCTCAATTATACGGTCATCCGACTGAACAGCCGGACTTAAGCCTGACGACGCAACAGAATATCAATGGCATGCGCCACAAGGGACGCAGCCAGCAGAACGAGTATCCAGCTGGGGCTGTCTGCGCGCAGGGCCAGACCAAGCGCGGCAATCAGGCAGGTTCCAGAACAGGCATTGGCGCAAAGCTCACGAAAGCGCCGCATGGGGTCGCCAGACCGCAGCGACAGCACTGCTGTTTCGACCCACAGCACCATGATGGCGAACAGGCAGATCCAGCCATTATGCAGCGCATCAAGCAACAGTGTCATGGCGCCCCGCCTGAAGGCCCAGCAAGGCCCGTAGATCCTTGAAGAACACGCGGATATGGGCCAGCGGATCGCGCCGGACCAGCGCTTTGTTCAAATAGGATTCCCACGTGAGACGCTGGATATCCGGATCGGCGCACATGGCCACGAACTTCTCGCGAAACCGGTCGCTGCGGTACCAGACGGACTGCATGATGCCCAGGATGAAGAATACCCGGCCATGGGCGCCCATGAATTGGCGCCGCGCCTGTTTCAATGCCAATGCCCGGCCTGTTGTGAGGAAACTGTCAACGGCATCGGCACAGAGCCGGCCGCAGAGCATGGCATAATGGATGCCCTCGCCCGACGCCGGGGCGACAGTGCCTGCGGCATCGCCGGTCAGCAGGACATTGCGTCCATTGTCCCACCGCCGCATGGGCTTCAGCGGCAACGGCGCCCCTTCCCGGCGGATCAGCTTGCAGTCGCCAAGACCAGATGAGCGCCGGAGTTCCTCCGTCGCACCCCGCAGGTCATGCCCCTTGATACCAGAGCCGCAGCCAACAGATGTGTGGTTGCCATGGGGAAATACCCATCCATAAAAGTCTGGGGAGATGCGGCCGTCATACACGACATCGCAGCGATCCGGCATGAAGGCGTCAACTGCACCCGCCGCCGGGCTTTCGATGATCTCATGATAGGCGAAGACATAGGGCGGGCGCTTGTTTGCAGGAAACATCAACCGCCGTACAGTCGAATTGGCCCCATCGGCCCCAATCACTACCCGCG
>CALRNG020000322.1:0-4996 GCA_943369495.1 Rhizobium sp. Q54 | reverse complement strand
GGTGGAAGCGGCTGAGGCCTGGGAAATCGCGCTGGACGCCAAGACGCGGCCCAGCGTCCTGGCGCTGACCCGTCAGAACCTGGCCACGATGCGCGTGGAGCACACGGACGAGAACCTGTCCGCCAAGGGCGCCTATGTCCTGCGCGAGGCGTCGGGCCCCCGCAAGGTCACCCTGCTGGCCACGGGGTCGGAGGTGGAGATCGCCTTCAACGCGCGCGAAAAGCTGGAAGCCGAAGGCATCCCCACGGCGCTGGTCTCTATGCCGTCCTGGGAACTGTTCGCCGAACAGCCTGAGGCCTATCAGAAGGAAGTGCTGGGCGACGGTCTGCGCATCGGCGTGGAAGCCATGGTCCGCTTCGGCTGGGACCGCTGGATCGGGGAAAAGGGCGTGTTTATCGGCATGCCCGGCTTTGGCGAAAGCGCGCCCTACCAGGAACTGTACCAGCATTTCGGCATTACGGCGGATGCCATCGTGAAGGCGGCGAAGGAACGGCTGTAAGGCTGATTTATCTTTGAACAGATGTGACACGAACAGCGCTAGGGTATACCCTAGCGCTGTTTCGCGTTTGTGAATGCTGGAGAGGAAGTCATGGACCGGAAGCTGGACGCTGCTGACGACGAGCCAGCCACCATGCCATCTGATGAATGGCTACTGACCCATGCAGTACCGGCGCTTGAGGCTTACGAGCGCAATCCGTCAACGGGGGTGAAGGCCGAGGAGGCGTTCCGCCGTGTACGTGAGATGTTGATGTCACGGACGGCATGACTGAATTGTATGAGGTCATCTTCACCGACGAAGCCGTACAGGACTTGGCGGAACTAGCTGCTCACATCGCTCATGATCGGGGCAGAGACGTCGCATTGTCCTATACGGACAAGATTGATGCTTATTGTCGAAGTCTTGCCCGATTTCCGCATCGTGGTCATCGTCGGGATGATCTTCGCGAGGGGTTGCGGGTGGTTGGCATGGATCGACGGTTGACCGTACAATTCCAAGTGATCGGCCAGGAGGTGGTGATCGCCCGATTATTATATGGTGGCCGGCAGGTATAAAAGCTCCACCTGTGCAGCAAGAAAATCACTTACGACGACGCTTGCTATGAACAATATTGGCCCCGGTGTTATCAGAATTTACGCCAGCTATCAGCAAGGGAGAGGAAGTATATCGCCTTGGTGAGATACTGGTAAGAAACTTAGAAAAGCTATCAGCGGTGCGCGGCCGAAACTCACAAGGCCAGGATGGAGCGGTAGATTGAAACTGATAAAAGTGGTTCGTTGAACACTCTCCTCCCCCACCCCCGCACAAACCCTGCCCCAAAAGAGTCACGTTGGTAACGCCGTTACCTGAATTGCGCCCTTCCTGCAAAAAAACTAAGCTGCAACCCGTGCGCTTCACGCATGGCGGAAGGGACGGTTGCGCCCTTGTATGCGGGGGGTTCAAGGGTTAATTCGGGCTTGGAACATGGGTCCTCACGCGGCCCATCGGCCCCCGTGCCAGAACCGGCGCGGGCGTCGTTCAATCGGAGGAAAGCATGGCTGTCAAAGTTGCTATCAACGGGTTCGGGCGTATTGGCCGTCTGGTTCTGCGCGCCCTCTATGAAAGCGGCCGCACGGATATCGAGGTTGTCGCCATCAACGATCTGGCCGACGCCAATTCCAACGCCCACCTGCTGAAATATGACAGCGTCCATGGCCGCTTCCCCGGCACGGTCGAAGTTGTCGATGGCAATCTGGTCGTCAATGGCCACACCATCCGCTCCGTGCAGCAGCGCGACCCCGCCCAGCTGCCCTGGGGTGAGCTGGGTGTGGATATCGCGCTGGAATGCTCCGGCATCTTCACGAGCCGCGAGGCCGCGTCCAAGCATCTGACGGCCGGCGCCAAGAAGGTGCTGATCTCGGCCCCGGCCACGGATGAAGACCTGACGGTCGTCTATGGCGTCAACCATCACAAGCTGACGGCCGAGCATAAGATCGTCTCCAATGCGTCCTGCACCACCAACTGCCTGGCCCCCGTCGCCTATGTGCTGAACAATGGCATCGGCATCGCCCATGGCTTCATGACCACCATCCACAGCTATACCGGCGACCAGAACACCGTGGACACGTTCCACAAGGATCTGCACCGCGCCCGTGCCGCCGCCTTGAACATCATCCCGACCTCGACCGGTGCCGCCAAGGCCGTGGGCAAGGTTCTGCCGGAACTGAAGGGCAAGCTGGACGGCACCTCGCTGCGCGTACCGACCCCCAACGTCTCGGTCGTCGATTTCAAGTTCGTGGCCAAGCGCAACACGACGGTCGAGGAGGTCAACCAGCTGATCCTGGACGCCGCCGCGTCGGGCCCGCTGAAGGGCATCCTGGGTGCCTATGCCGAGCCGCTGGTGTCCACCGACTTCAACCATGACAGCCACAGCTCGATCTTCGCGCTGAACGAGACGAAGGTCATGGAAGGCAACTTCGTGCGTATCCTGACCTGGTACGACAATGAATGGGGCTTCTCCAACCGCATGGGCGACACTGTCATCGCCATGGCGAACGCGGGCTGATTTCCCGACTGGTCTTTGCCGGTGATCAGGCTATCCTGATCGCTGGCCGGATCGACAACAGGGGCGCCGTTCCGGCGGGAGCGGCGCCCCTGGCTTTTCTTTAAACCCCAAGAGCCACAAGAAAGGGCAGATGGACATGACCCCCAACGAGATCGCGCGGTTGCAGACCTATCTGCGCAAAAATTTCGGTAACGACAAGATCACCGTCAACCCGCCGGCCAAGAAGGGCCAGCCGGTCGAAGTGACCATCGGGGAGGAGTTCATCGGCACCCTCTACCGCGACGAGGATGATGGCGATGTCTCCTACGCCTTCAACATGACCATCCTGTCGGAAGACCTGCCGAACATCGCACCGGCGAAGAAGTAAGGTCGGGTGAGCGGGGGCGGATTTGACCGCCCCCATCCCCGGCCCGTTTACATCACCGCCAAATCCCGCGCCGTCAGGTCCAGCGCCAGTTTTGCCAGCCGCGCCACCTCATCCGCCTCCTCCCTGGTCATGGTCAGGGCGGGGGCATAGACCAGACCGTCGCGGATGCCGCGCATGATCAGGTTATTGTGGAAGCAATGGTCACGGGCCATCAGGCCGACCTTTCCACCACCGGGGAAGCGTTCCCGCGTCTTCCGGTCCTTCACAATCTCGATGGCGCCGATCATGCCTTCGGAGCGGATTTCACCCACGATCGGGTGGCCGTCCAAGACCTCCTCCAACTTTTCGCGCAAGTACGGCCCGATCTCGCTGCGTGCCCGGTCCACCAGCCCTTCCCGTTCGATCACCTCCAGATTGGCCAGTGCGACGGCGCAGGCCACCGGGTGACCGGAATAGGTGAAGCCGTGGTAGAATTCCCCGCCTTCATGGATCAGGGTTTCCGCCACCCGGTCGCCCACCATGACGGCGGACAGTGGCACGTAACCCGAGGTGATGCCCTTGGCCAAGGTCATGAAATCCGGCTTGATCCCGTAACGCTGTGACCCGAACCAGTGGCCCAGCCGGCCAAAGCCGCAGATCACCTCATCCGCGATCAGCAGGATGTCATGTTCCTTGCAGATGCGGTTGATTTCCGGCCAGTAGCTGTCGGGCGGGATGATGACACCGCCGGCGCCCTGCACCGGTTCGCCGATGAAGGCGGCGACATTTTCCGGGCCGATGGAAAGGATCTTCTCCTCCACGGCGCGGGCCGCCAGACGGCCAAACGCCTCCACACTCATCTCCCCTTGGCCCTCAAACGGATAAGGGGCCATGACATGGGTGAAGCCGGGCAGCGGCAGGCCGCCCTGTTCATGCATCACCTTCATGCCATTCAAGGAGGTCGCGGCCATGGTGGTGCCGTGATAGCCATGCTCCCGCCCGATAAAGACCCGCTTTTCCGGCTTGCCCTTCAAGGCCCAGTAGTGTCGAGCCATGCGCACGATGGTGTCATTGGCCTCTGACCCGGAATTGGCGAAGAAGGCGCGGGACAGGCCCGGCGGCGTCAGTTCCGCCAGCTTGGCCGCCAGCCGCACCGTCGGTTCCGTCGTGGTCTTGAAGAAGCCGTGATAAAAGCTGAGATCGGTCAGTTGCCGATAGGCCGCATCGGCCAGTTCCCGCCTTCCATAGCCGACATTGACGCACCACAGCCCGGCCATGGCATCCAGGATACGCGCCCCGGTACTGTCGGTCAGCCACACGCCATCGGCATGGGTGATGATGCGGGGACCGCCCAGGGCGGCCAACTCCTGATGGTCGGTGAAGGGATGCCAGTGATGGGCACCCGACAGGCGCTTCAACGCGGCGGTATCGATGGTGGACATGCGTCCAACTCCCCAGGATCAAGATGCGAATGACGGGTGGACAGGCAGCGACCTTCAGGCCGGCGGGTTGAACCCGATCCGCGCGCAGAGCAACAGCATCTCATCCTTGGGGCACGGGCCGTGATAGATCATGGCGGCATCATACCGCTGAGAACAGGCGGCGTCACCACCGCCCGATGGTGGCGGCCCAGCCGATGGCCAAGGGGCGGCGGACGCTGGGGCGCAGCAGGATGGGGTTCATCAGGTCGTAACCCGCCGCCGCCATCCGGCCCAGGTAATGGTCGGCCAGGGTGGCCGGCAGCAAGGCCGGCAGGGCTGATTTCGGCACGTCGCGCCGTAACCGGCGGGCATCGGCCAGCAGGGCGCGGGCCGCATCGGCGACCGCCATGGCAACCTTCGACAGGCCCGGTTGCGGCTTCAGGTCGAACAAAGCCGGTTCGGTGACCCCATGGTCGACCATCAGGGTCAAGGGCAGGCGGGACCGGTGGCCACGGGCCAGGAAGGGCGTGGCGCGCAGGATGCCGGTGAGCGCCCAGGCCGTGCCGACCAGCCGTGCCGCCTCCATCGCTGCCGGATCGCAGGCACCCAGGATCTGACAGGCCAGCCGCGTCAGGGGCGCGCCCGTCACCTGCGCATAGTTAATCAGGCAGTCCATGTCGGCCGGC
>CALRNG020000321.1:0-5007 GCA_943369495.1 Rhizobium sp. Q54 | reverse complement strand
CTCCTTGGCGGCCTGGGCGGCGGCGGCGCGCACGAATTCCGGCAGGCCGGCCAGATCGGCCTCGCTGCTCAGCACCAGCTTGTATTCCTTCTCATCCGCCAGGACGTTCTGGCTGAACTGCGTCGACAGGACGGCCAGGCGCTGCAGCGCGGCGGCCATCCGCTCGCGGTCCGTGCCCTGCAATTTGGCGCCGGCGCGCACGAAGTTCGTATAGTAGCGTTCCAGAACGCGCGCCTGTTCCTTGGACAGTTTCAGGCTGTCGCGCTGGGCATAGAGCGTGTCGATACGCGCGAACAGGTCGGCATTCAGGTTGATGGCATTGGAATGGGCGGCCATCACCGGCGCCATTTCGCGCTGGATCTTCTGCAATTGATCATTTGTGTTGGATGCGGTCAGGCTGCTGAACACACGGGCGACCGTGCTCAGCAACTCGCCGCTCTTTTCCAGGGAGTCGATGGTGTTGGCGAAGGTGGGGGCGTCCTTGTTGTCGGTGATCGCCTTGATTTCTGCCAGATGGTCGGCCATCGCCTTTTCATAGGCCGGCTTGAAATGGTCCGGCTTGATGGCGTCATAGGGCGGAACGCCAAACCGCGTGTTCCATTGATGGAAGAAGGGATTGTCGCTGGTCACCTTGGTCTCCGCCTGTGCCACCTGAATGGGCGTGTCCGCCGCCTGTACCGCCATCGGCATGCACGTGCCCGCCATGGCCAGGATCAGGGCCGAAGCCCCGTTCTTCAACACCATCTTCACTGCCTGTCCCCTTCGTTGTTTTCAAGGGATTGTCCGAACCGCCATGGGTCGGGTATCGCGCCGCACCTGACAAGAGGCGAAACATTTCCGTTACAATGAACCGTCATCCTCCCCTCCGCCCCCATCACTGGAACCGCCATGACCGCCACACACATACCCGTTCCCCGTCTGGCCGATCTTGACATGAAGGCCCATCGCTATGTCGACAAGGGGGCTTATCAGAAGGAACTGGAAAAATTGCAGGAGACGATCCTGCATGTGCAGCAGGCCTACTGGCATGGCAAGGGCCGGGCCGTGATCGTGTTCGAAGGCTGGGATGCCGCCGGCAAGGGCGGGGCCATCCGCCGCCTGACGGAAAACCTGGACCCGCGCGGCGCCCATGTCTGGCCCATCGCAGCCCCGACGCCGGCTGAACAGGGCCGGCATTATCTATGGCGCTTCTGGCAGCGCCTGCCCGAACCCGGCACCTTCGCCATTTTCGACCGGTCCTGGTATGGCCGTGTGCTCGTGGAACGGGTCGAAGGTTTCGCCAAGCCCAACGAATGGCGCCGCGCCTATGATGAGATCAACGAGTTCGAGCGGCTTTTGACCGATGATGGCGTGCGCATCGTGAAGCTGTTCTTGCACCTGTCGCCCGACGAACAGCTGGAACGGTTCAAGGAGCGACTGAACAATCCCTATAAGCGCTGGAAGCTGACGGCGGAGGACCTGCGCAACCGCGACCGGCGCGGCGAGTATGAGGAAGCCATCGACGAGATGTTCGCCCGCACCAGCACGGATCAGGCCCCCTGGGTCGCGGTGCCCGCCGATGCCAAATGGCATGCCCGTGTCTGTGTGCTGCGCCATGTGGTCGATGCCCTGGGGGCGGGCGTGGATGTGACCCCGCCACCGCAGGACCCGGCGGTGAAAAAGGCGATGGAAAAGCTGTTGGGATGATATTTTCGGCCAAAATTTTGACCGACCATACGGCGTCGACTGCCGCCGCGCGGCCCATGCCGCGTGAGCCAAGCCGCCGGATGGCGGCGCCCGGCGCTTGAGGGAGCATGAAAAAAGGCCTTACGACCCGTTCTTCTCCACCGGCGTGGCATCGGCGGCGCGGCGCGTGCGCTGCCAGGCATCCAGCGTACGGCGCAGGTTTGCGGCGGCTTCACGCTGAAGCGCCGTGCGGCCGGCGGCGGGGTTGTTGAAGGCCATTTCCAGTTCCTCCTGCTCCGCCAGACAGGCCTCATAGCTCAACAGCGCGTTACGGTCGCTGTCGATCCGGTCGGCATGTCCGCTCTGGATACCGCCATCAATGCGGGGCAGGGTGCAGGGACCCGCAATGGAGGGGCCGGCCAGCAACAGGGCGGTGAGGGGAAGGAAGAAGCGCTTGAAGGACATGCGGATACCCACCGAAGGGTCGCTGTTGGAAAGGCGACGGCAGCCGTAATGACGGCTTATTCTGTCAAGAGTCGCACGAAAGCCGGCCCCGGGACAGGGCCTATTTCACACCAAAAGTATATAGTCCCGACATCGGCTTGCGCGCACCAAAGCCTGCGATGTCTTGGCGGTTCAGATCGGTTGCTTGCCCTGTGGCTTCAGCGTTTCCCGGCGGTACGCAGGGCCATGGCCAGGGTGGCAGCAGCACTGCCGGGCACACGCGGAACGATGGCCATCCCCTCTGCGGCAGTGGCCAGACCGGCATGGTCGGCCGGTCCCGGCTGATCGGCCAGAATGACATCCCACGCACCCCCCGCTTTGCGCAGCACCTGGATGGCGCGGGCCGGCGTGGGGACCAGCGTCACCTCGCAGCCGTACCCGTCCAGTTCCAGGATCAGAGCATCGGCATCTTCCAGGGCCGACACCATCAGCACCCGGACAGCCGCCGCCGGCCGGGAGGAGGGGATGCGTTCGGCCAGTTCCATGGCCTGACGGCCCGCCTTCTGGATTTGCCGGGCAAAGTCGCGCTGCGGCCCGTCGGGCAGGTCCGCCTCCAGGAAGGAGGCGAAGCCCAGCAGCGCGTTCAGCGCATTCACCAGATCATGGCGAAGGCCGCGCGGAAGGCCGTTGCCATCCACGCCGCCCGCCCCCTCGGCCAGATCAGCGGGCAAGGCCCAGCTCCACGGCGCGCATGGCGGCCTGGGTACGGTTCTTGGCGCCCAGCTTCCGGCACAGGCCGCGGATATGCAGCTTCACCGTCACCTCCTCCAGTTCCAGGGCGCGGGCGATCTCCTTGTTGGACTGGCCCTTCAGCAGGAAGTCCAGCACTTCGCGTTCGCGCCGCGTAAAGGTGCTGTTCAGGGCGTTGCCGTCCGACGCCATGGCGCTTTCGGCCAGATTGTCGGGCATGAAGGTCTCGCCCGCCGCCATGCGCTGCACGGCCTGCAACAGGATGGAACCCGGCAGCGTCTTCGGCAGGAAGCCCACCGCGCCATGAGCCATGGCCAGACGGATATCCTCGTTCTTGGCCTCGCCCGACATCAGGGCGATCTTCAGCGAGGGGTAGCGTTCGCGCAGGCGGACAAGGCCGTTCAGGCCGTTCATGCCCGGCATGCGCAGGTCCAACAGCAGGATGTCGAACGGCGCCCCGTCATCCAGGACTTTCAACGCCTCGCTGACGGTCCCCACGCCTTGGACGAAAGTACCCGGTGCCTCGCGCTCGAAATGCGAGCGGAGGGCATCGCGCAGAAGGTCATGGTCGTCAGCGATCAGCAGGCGCATGTTTTTCTGCCCAAGGAGTTCACGTTAACGGGTCAATATTACAGCAACGGACGATTGCGCATAGCCCCCTGTTGGGGCGACCAACGGAATAGGTGCCCGCAGCCTATGACCTTCGGCGATGTGACGCCTTGAAAGGGTATGCTGCTGTTTTGTTTTGACTTGGGGCGCCGGCTGGGATAACGCTTTGCTTCGGTGAAAGGTGATGCCGTTCGCCGGGGTGTCTTTGCATATCCCCGTCACTTCCGGACTGCCGCAGGGTAGGCCGGTGCGAATCGCCGGAAGCAGGCCTCGTCGGGGCCGCCTTCGACAAGGGTCCATTGCCGGGTTGGTCTCCTGACCGACCTTCCTGTCCCCACCCCGCTCCCTCCATTTCAGGTCATTCGTCCTAAACGACGTTCCGTATTTTCGGCCTCTGTTCCGATTCCACCGTTGAACTTTGGCCGTGATCTCGCCCCAATCGGGGCGCATCCATGGGGGCGCCGCCCCCGTCCCCGCAACCGGCCACCCCGGCCGACCGACAGCCAGATCCGATGAATCTCCAGGAACTCAAGGCCAAAACCCCCGCCGAGCTGCTCGCCTTTGCCGAGGAGCTGCAGATCGAGAATGCCGGCACCCTGCGCAAGCAGGACATGATGTTCGCCATCCTGAAGCAGCTGGCCGACAATGACGTGCCGATCTATGGCGAAGGCGTACTGGAGGTGCTGCCCGACGGGTTCGGCTTCCTGCGCTCACCCGAAGCCAACTATCTGCCCGGCCCCGACGATATCTACATCTCCCCGTCCCAGGTGAAGCGCTTCGGCCTGCGCACCGGCGACACGGTGGAAGGCCAGATCCGGGCGCCCAAGGATGGGGAGCGCTATTTCGCGCTGCTGAAGGTCAACACGATCAATTTCGACCATCCGGACAAAGTGCGCCACCGGATCAATTTCGACAACCTGACCCCGCTGTACCCTGACGAGCGGCTGAAGCTGGAGGTCGAGGTCGATAATAGCGGCAAGGGCCGCAAGGACATGACCACCCGCGTCATCGACCTTGTCGCTCCCCTGGGCAAGGGGCAGCGCGCCCTGATCGTGGCACCGCCGCGCACCGGTAAGACGGTGATGCTGCAGAACATCGCCCATTCCATCGCCACCAACCACCCGGAAGTCTATCTGATCGTCCTGTTGATCGATGAGCGTCCGGAAGAAGTGACCGACATGGCCCGCTCCGTGCGGGGTGAGGTTGTGTCCTCCACCTTCGACGAGCCGGCCACCCGCCATGTGCAGGTGACGGAGATGGTCCTGGAAAAGGCCAAGCGTCTGGTGGAGCACAAGCGCGACGTCGTCATCCTGCTGGACAGCATCACCCGCTTGGGCCGCGCCTATAACACCGTCGTTCCCTCGTCGGGCAAGGTGCTGACCGGTGGTGTGGACGCCAACGCCTTGCAGCGCCCCAAGCGCTTCTTCGGTGCCGCCCGCAATATTGAGGAAGGCGGCTCGCTGACCATCATCGCGACCGCCCTGATCGATACGGGCAGCCGCATGGACGAGGTGATCTTCGAAGAGTTCAAGGGCACCG
>CALRNG020000320.1:0-5015 GCA_943369495.1 Rhizobium sp. Q54 | reverse complement strand
GGCGTCGCGACGCCCAGCGAAGTTCTGGAACGTCTGGATGACGGGTTCGAGGTGCTGAAACTGTTCCCGGCGGAGCAATATGGCGGGGCAGGCACCATCGCCGCCCTGGCCGGCCCCCTGCCGCAGGCCCGCTTCTGCCCCACGGGCGGCATTGGCCGTGACAAGGTCGCAGGCTATCTGGCGCTGAAGAATGTGGTCGGCGTCGGCGGCTCCTGGATCGCCTCCAACAAGCAGATCGCGGAGGGCGATTGGGCCGGCATCACCGAAAATGCCCGCGCGGCCGCGGCGTTCGCCACGCCTGGCGTTTAACCCAAACGCCTCAAACGGAGTAAGCCTGGAACCAGGGGCGGTGCGGGATCGTTAAGGTAGCATCCAACAAAACGGAAGATGCAAGCCATGAAGACGTTTCTCGCCACCGCCGCCCTGTCCCTGGTCCTGGTCAGCCCGGCCCTGGCCGCCAGCTCCGACAGCGACATCGCCGCCTTCCGCCAGGCCAAGGTCTCCCTGACCCAGGCCATCGCTCAGGCTGAACAGCAGGGCAAGGGCAAGGCGGTGGATGTCGATTTCGACACCAAGAACAATGTCGGCCTGTACCAGATCGACATCGTGTCCGGCGAGACTGTTACCCGCTGGGACGTTGATGCCTCCAACGGCAAGATCGCATCCGCCGATAAGCAGATGCTGGCCACCTGGGCGCAGAAGCTGGGCGCCGGGATTGAGCCCCGCGAACTGACCGCGTCCGCCACCAGTCTGGCGCAGGCCATCGGCATTGCGGAGAACAAGGGTGGTGGCAAGGCCATCGAGGTCGAGGTCGGTCACGAAGATAAGCGCCTGACCTATGAGGTTGAGGTTCTGAACGGCACCACCACCCGCATGATCCGCGTCGATGGCGCTACCGGTCAGGTCCTGACCGACAAAAGCTGACGGCACGGGAGTGAGGGGGCGGGCAAGACCCGCCCTTTTACGCTCACAACCCGTTCAGATAGTCTTCCAGATTGGTATAGCCATCGCCATTGCGGTCGGTGGCCCCGTCCGCCGGATCGGCAGGGTTCAGCCCCTGTGCCGCTTCCCAGGCGTCGGGCATGCCGTCGCGGTCGCCATCCGGCGGGGCCGGGCCCGTCGCCAGTTCCGGCCAGCCGCCGACATCATCCTGACTATCGATGATCCGGCCCTGGCCCTGGGCGACGCCCGCGATGATCCGTTCATCCACGCTGTCGCGCACCCGTCCGGCCCCCGCCCTGGACAGCACGGCGCGGAAGGCGGCGTCTGCGGGTTCCGTCGTCACCGATGCCATCGGGATGGGGGCTGCCTGCCGGTAGCCGTCCGCCTGCACCCCCGTCACCAGGGACCAGGGGTCCGCCGGCTCGGCATGGTTCATCCAATTGCCGGCAAAATACGCCTTGGCCACGGGGCTTTTCTCATCAAACGCCTTCGCGCCCTTTGAGTCCGGCCCCGCCACGTAATAGTTGTTCACGAAATTATAGGCGGTGACGGCGTCGGTATCGGCGTTGTAGCCGGATGCCCCGCCCTTGCCGGAGCCCTTCCAGTTGAAGAAGACATTGTTGCGGAAATCCATGAAGGCGCCCGTCGGGTCATCCGCCTGCGTCTCAAAATTGCCGGGGCGCGGCATACGGGCCTTATGGCTGGCCCAGAGATTGTGGTGGAAGCTGTAGCGCGCGCCGAACGACCCGCGCGACAGGGTGCCATAGCCATGCTCGCCCTCGGCATGCACGGATTTGTTCAGGCTCTCGGCGATCACCGACCATTGGATGGTGACTTGATCCAGCCCGATCAGGCTCTCCTTATATTTCTGGGACACCGACAGGCTTTCATCCGTGGACCAGCTGGCCGACACATGGTCCAGGATAATGTGCTTGCCATCATAAACCGAGATGGCGTCCGCTTCCTGGCCCGAGGCACTGCCCAGCCGGGAGCGGACATGGCGGATGACGACATGATTGGCGGACACCACCAGCGGATAATCACGCAGCGTGATGCCCCCGCCCGGTGCCGTCTGGCCAGCGATGGTGATGAAGTCGTTCTTGATGTTCAGGTTGGATTTCAGCTGGATCGTGCCCGACACCGCGAACACCACGATGCGCGGCCCCTTGGCCTTCACGGCCTCGCGCAGGGTGCCCGGCCCGTCATCGTCCAGGCTGGTGACGATGAAGGCCCGGCCCGCCCGGCCCCCCATTGCATAGGCGCCGGCCCCTTCGGCCCCCGGAAAGGCTGGGATGGCCGCGGGTGCCACATCACGGCCAATGGCGGCGGCGGGCAGGGACGGCAGCAGGGACAGCAGGGCGGCAAAGGCGACCGGACGCAGCTTCATGGTGCACTCCCTCCATCACGGCGCGGCATCGGCTTCGCGTGCCGTCTTTACACATGACCTGACACCGGTTACCATCAATCGCTTAGGCGCGGCAAATGAAAAGAACAATCCAATACCGTCAAAGCTGGGCCGTGGCCGATTTGGGGTTGCGCCATTCTGGCGCACAGTGCAGTACATTCGTTGATTGTCCACCAGGGGGACAATTGATGCCAGTCTACCCATCATTGATCGGACAGCAGCCTCCATGCCCCGTGCCAGCACCGCCGACGCTCCCGCCATGACCGATCAGGCCGAAAGGCCGGAAGCGCCCAAGACCTATGTCTGGGACCTGAAGCGCCGGCCCACCATCAATGATGTGGCCCGTCTGGCGGAAGTGTCGAAAAAGACGGTGTCGCGCGTCATCAACCAGTCGCCCCTGGTGAATGAGGAAACCCGTCAGAAGATCGCCAAGGTCATCGATGATATCGGGTATGAGCCGGACCCCCAGGCCCGCGGCCTGGCGTCCCAGCGCTCCTTCCTGCTGGGCATCATCTATGACAATCCCAACAGCCAATATGTGGTGAATGTCCAGGCGGGCATTCTGGAGGCCTGCCGCAAGAATGGGTTTGAGCTGGTGGTGCATCCCTGCATCCGCACCAGCCCCACCTATATGAAGGAGATGCGGCAGTTCGCGGAACGGCAGAAGCTGGATGGCGTCATCCTGCTGCCGCCGCTGTCGGAGGATGAGGCCCTGGCCGCCATGCTGGTGGAGATCGGCTGCCGCTTCATCCGTGTGGCCTGTGTGCCGCTGGACGTCGCCGCCCATCTGGTTGTCTATGAGGATCACAAGGGGGCGGCGGAGGTGGCTGACCATCTGGTGGAGCTGGGCCATCGCCGCATCGGCTTCATCGCCGGCACGCCGCAATATAAATCCGCCCAGGAACGCCGCCGGGGTTTCGCCGATGGTCTGGCCCGTCATGGCCTGACGCTGGATCCCGAATTGTCGGTGCAGGGCGCCTACACATTCGAAAGCGGCCAGGAATGTGCCGAAAAGCTGCTGTCGATGGAGAACCCGCCCACGGCCATTTTCGCCTGTAACGACGAAATGGCCGCCGGCGTCTATCGCATCGCCTATCAGAAGGGCATCACCATTCCCCAGGAACTGACCGTTGTCGGCTTTGACGACAGTCAGCTGGCCCTGCGCATGTGCCCCGCCCTGTCGACGGTGCGCTCCCCCGTCCGCGACATGGGCCGCGTGGCCGCAGAAAAGCTGATCCAGCGCATCGCGCAGCCCGACGCCAAGCTGCGCGAAACCATCTTCCAGCCGCATCTGGTGGTCCGCGAAAGCAGCGCGCCGCCCAAGGCCTGAAGGCATTGCTGTGGGACGCCCACGGCCATGCCACCTTGCATGGAAACCGGTGTCATCATAGGGTGGCGCCCGACCCACCCCCTCTTTCAGGAGTTATGACGGTGTCCACCGCCCAGGAAATCGCCCAGCGTTTCGTTGCTGCCCGCCGTGCCGCGACCTCCCTGCCGGATTATCCCGGCACCATTCCGGACAATCTCACCACCTCCTACGGTATTCAGGATATCGCCCGGTCGCTGTGGCCCACACCGGTGCGCGGCTGGAAGATTGGTATGGTGCCGCCGGCTTTCCGGGAGACGCTGGGGGCCATGCGTCTGGCCGGCCCGGTGTTTGATGGCAATGTCTGGGACTATAGCGAGGGTCAGGTGGTCGACCTGCCCGTCATCCCCGGTGGCTTCGCGGCGGTTGAGGGCGAATTCGTGGTGAAGCTGGGCGCTGACATGCCGGCGCAAGGCCCGTCGGACGAGGCGGAGGCAAGGGGCCTGATCGGTTCCATCCATGCGGGCATCGAACTGGCCGGCAGCCCGCTGGCCACCATCAACAAGCTGGGGCCCACCGTGGTGGTCAGCGATTTCGGCAATAATGCCGGCCTGATCGTCGGTCCGGCACTGACAGGCTGGCAGGACGCCGCCCCGGAAAGCCTGACCGTTGAAACCAGAATCGAGGGCGTCGTCGTCGGCACCGGCAGCTTCGCCAGCATCCCCGGCACGCCCGTTCAGGCGGTGGCCTTTCTGCTGGCCCATTGCCGGGCACGCGGTATCGCCCTGCCGGCGGGCACCCTGATCACCACCGGGGCCGTTACCGGCATCCATGATATCGCTCTGGGCCAGTCCGCCACCGTCACCTTCGCACCGGGCGGGGAAATCAAGGTGCGGACCATCCTGGCCCAGCCGCGCTGAGCTTTTGCCGGGGTTGGGGTGGCAAACCGCAACCCCCGCTTGACTTTAACCTTCGGATGAACAACGTTCAATTCAATGGAGGCGGCACCTCCCCGGAATTGGCGCTCCAGGGTCCGGGCGTCGGGGTGTTATAGTCCGCTGGTCGGTTGAAGGGGCGTCTGTTCCATGAAGAAGATCATCCTGCTTGTCCTGGCCTTGCTGGTGCTGGTTGGCGCCGGTGTCGGCGGCTATGTCATGTTCGGGCCGAAGCCGCCCAAGGATGGCGAGCATGTGGAAGAAGCGCCCAAGAAGAAGGAGCGTACGGGTCCCCCTGTCTTCGTGCAGGTGGGGCCGATGATTGTGCCCGTCCTGGGCGCCAAGACCGTGGAACAGAACATCATGGTCACTGTCAGCCTGGAAGTGGATGACGACACCATCAGGGAACAGGTCCGCCAGCAAAGCC
>CALRNG020000319.1:0-5017 GCA_943369495.1 Rhizobium sp. Q54 | reverse complement strand
GATGGCCAGGGCTGGAACGGAGATGCGTTGGAGGCCGAAGCATTTGCCTATCTGGCGGTCCGATCCCGCCTGGGCCTTCCCCTGTCGCTGCCGGGCACAACGGGCGTGCCGGAGCCAATGACGGGCGGGAACCTGCATAAGCGTCCATGACAGGTGTGATGGTGGTCGCTGCGGCGCGCCGCATCCTCGCGGAAGGGTAACGAAACTACGTGGGAGCCTGCGTCATGATCGCCACCACCCGGGCAAGGCTGCAGTTTCTGGGCGCTGCATCGCTTGTCTATGGGGCAGCCGCACTCATGGCGCGGCACTACACGCATGAACCCGCCGTGGCAGTCGCGGCCCTGCTGGATATCATGATCACCGTGCCGGTTCTGGCCTTCTTTCTTCTGGTCCGCCGTGGCATTGCCAAATGGACCCTGCCCTTGCTGCTGGTAGCAGCGGGCATGTCGGCGGGTCTGGTCCTGGTCCCCGACAGCAGCCTTGGCGAATTCGCCGTCTGGCGGCAGGACGCATGGGTCGGACTGCGGCGGCTGATGCTGGGGGTGATCGGGGGGCGGGCACTGCTGGCGCTGGAAAGTTGGCGATATCAGACGGACCAGCCGCAGCCCCTGACCGCTCTGAAGCAACTGACGGGATCGGGGATGCTCGCACACATGCTGATGCAGGAGGCGCAGGTCCAGCGGCTGGGCCTGCTGGGCTGGCGCAGGCGACCGGCACAGCAAGGGCAGATCTTTACGCAGCACCAGACCTCCAGCCTGTCGGGGTTGCTGATCACCCTGGCCGCGCTGCTGATCGCCGAAACGGTTGGCCTGCACCTGCTTCTATCGCTCTGGAACCCAGCGTTAGCCTGGATGGCAACCGCGGCCAGCCTTTATGCCCTGGTCTGGCTATCCGCCCTTTATCAATCGGTTCGCCTGCACCCAACCGTGCTGGATGGCCAACGCCTGACCATCGGCGCGGGCATGAACGGAACCGTTGAGATCGGCCTGGACCAGATTTCGCGGATCGACCTGGTCCAAAGCGCCAATCACAGACAGGTCGACTATTTGCGCGGCGCTGTAATGACTGAGGCTAACTTGCTGATCGCATTGAAATATCCTGCTATGGCGGTCGATTTGGGCGGGCGGCCGAAGCCAGTAGGGTTGATCGGTCTTTATGTCGATGACCCGACGGGGCTGCGCCAGGCCATTTGGGCCGCCACGGCCCCTGACTGAATTGTTTCGCCTTTGTATCACCCGCTACCCCTTGATTGCCCAGGATGATACCCAAGATGGCACGAGAACCGGTGGCTTTGGACGGCCATCGGAGGCAACAAAGGACAAGCGGATAATGTCAGTACGGAGCGCGTTGATGACGGCGGCGGCCCTTATCGCCCTTTCGGCGACCCCCACCCTGGCGGCCGATGCGCCGGCGGGCCATCCCTTTGCCGAGGCACAGGCCAAGCAGGACCCGTTCTTCTGGCTGGAAGAGGTTGAGGGCCAGAAGGCGCTGGACTGGGGCAAGGCGCATAATGAGAAGAGCTTCGCCCGCCTGAAGAACGATCCGCGCTTCGAAACCATCCGGGCAGGGGCCGAAAAGGTCCTGACTGCCAAGGACCGTATCGCCTATGGCAGCCTGGAAGGCGGCAAGGTCGACAATTTCTGGCAGGACCAGACGCATGTGCGCGGCATCTGGCGCCGCACCACGCTGGACAGCTACAAGGCCGCCGACACCGAATGGGACACGATCCTGGATATCGACAAGCTGTCGGCGGATGAGGGCAAGAACTGGGTCTATAAGGGCCATAACTGTTTCGGCACCGATGCCAGCCGCTGCCTGGTCTATCTGTCCGATGGCGGCAAGGATGCGGTCGTCGTCCGCGAATTTGACGTGGCGTCAAAGTCCTTTGT
Source organism: Rhizobium sp. Q54 (assembly GCA_943369495.1). Taxonomy (GTDB): domain Bacteria; phylum Pseudomonadota; class Alphaproteobacteria; order Azospirillales; family Azospirillaceae; genus Niveispirillum. Next base: position 3,128 of record CALRNG020000319.1, on the reverse strand, counting down.
GAAGGATGGGTTCCAGACCGTTGAATCCAAACAGACTTTGGATTGGATGGACAAGGATACGCTGCTGGTCGCCACCGATTTCGGCCCCGGCACCATGACCGACAGCGGCTATGCCCGTCAGGTGCGTTTGTGGAAGCGCGGCACCGATCTGGCCGCCGCCCCGGTGGTGCTGGAGGTGGGTGTCAAGGATGTCTGGGCACGCCCCTGGGGTATCCACCGGCCAGAGGGCAGCACCATCCTGCTGCAGCGCGGGCCGGACTTCTTCACGGAGGAATGGTTCCAGCTGACGGCAGACGGCAAGGTCGTGAAGCTGGCCCTGCCGCTGGGCGTGGACATGAAGGGCGTCATGAATGGCGACCTGATCGTGGCGCTGCGCGATGACTGGGCGGTGGCCGGCAAATCGCTGAAGAAGGGCGACCTGATCGCAGTGCCGCTGGCCCAGGCGGCGGCGGGCAAGGTGGACACGGTTGACGTGATCTTCTCCCCCGGCGAGACTTCCGCCATCCAGGGCGTGGGCATCGCCAAGGATGCGATCTATCTGGACCTGCTGGACAATGTCGTGGGCCGTCTGGTCGCGGCGCGCAAGGGGACGTCCGGCTGGACCCAGGCCGACATCGCCCTGCCCGCCAATGGCAGCCTGAACATCGTGTCGACCGATGGCAGCAGCACCGACGTGCTGGTCAACTACACCAATTTCCTGCAGCCCGACACGCTGTACATCATGGAAAATGGTGGCACGCCGCAGGCCATCAAGGCCCTGCCCGCCCGCTTCGATGCCGCCAATCTGACCGCCGAACAGCGCTTCGCCGTCTCCAAGGACGGCACGCGCGTGCCCTACTTCATCGTTCATAAGAAGGACATGAAGCTGAATGGCGACAACCCGACCCTGCTCTATGGCTATGGCGGGTTCGAGATTTCGATGACGCCGGCCTATATGTCGGTGTTCGGCAAGGCCTGGCTGGAACAGGGTGGCGCCTATGTCGTCGCCAATATCCGGGGCGGTGGCGAATTCGGGCCACGCTGGCATCAGGCGGCACTGAAGGAAAACCGTCAGCGCGCCTATGATGATTTCCAGGCCGTGGCCGAAAACCTGATCAAGACCAAGGTGACGAAGCCCGCCCGTCTGGGCATCCAGGGCGGGTCCAATGGCGGCCTGCTGACCGGCGTCACCATGACCCAGCGTCCGGACCTGTTCGGCGCGGTCATCGTGGCCGTGCCCCTGCTGGACATGATGCGCTACCACACCATGCTGGCCGGTGCCTCCTGGATGGGTGAATATGGCGACCCGGAAAAGGCCGACGAACGCGCCTGGATATCTCGATACAGCCCGTACCAGAACGTCCGCAAGGGTGTGAAATACCCCGAAGCCTTCGTCTATACCTCCACCAAGGATGACCGCGTCCACCCCGGCCACGCCCGCAAGTTCGTGGCCAAGCTGGAAAGCCAGGGCCACAAGGTCATGTATTACGAAAACATGGAAGGCGGCCATTCGGCGGCGGCCAACCTGAAGCAGCGGGCCGAGGTGACGGCCTTGCAGGTCGTGTACCTGACGCAGAAGCTGATTGATCGGTAAGGGGTCACCCCTCCTTAACGGGGATAACAACCGAGAAGCCCCGGAAGCATCATGGTTGGACCATTGAAAGTACGGGGTAAATTCCGGGAGTCTCTCAAGATGGTGGGATACCACCGGTCATAAATGTTGACCGGTGGTATCCGCGCCAACCGGCGCGATAACGCTCGGCGACGTAAACCGGCACATATGCGGCCTACGGCTTCCCGCCCATTACCTTCCATGCCTGATAAACTTCCCGTAATTGGGCCTGCTGGGCCTGGGGAACAACAAAGTCGTCCTGATACTGCCTGCCTTCGAAGCGCACGACCACGCGTTTGGCCATCATCCAATGGCTAAGCATCTCATGGTCCTTGATCGGCATATCAATCCACTCCCACACTGAGCCAGAACCATGATCACGCTCGAAATCCAACCTGCCGAGTTGATAGACCTTGTCGTCTGCCTTCACGGTGACTGTATCGACAAAGAGCCAGTCGCTACCGTAATATTGAAGCTTCAGGCGGGCAGGATAATCTGAAGCATTGTCATTTTTTGTACCAAAATAAATGGAAATTTTTTTTCCCAATACAGGGGTATTTCGGTGACTGTACCATGTGATGCCCGTTATCTCATCTTTACTCTTCTTCATGTTGCCGATTGCACGCTCGGTCGCCAGACGTTGCTCTTGCGCCTTTCGTTCCTCTTCGCGCTTGCGCTGCTGATCCGCAGCGGCGATGCGTGATTCGATTTGGGCGAGGAGCGACGAAGCTTCGCTGCTTTCGGGTGAGGATGGATGCCGCTTCAAAAGGTCTTCAATAACGCGTTTTGCCTCGGCATCATTCTTCGCCTCATACGCCAATTTGGCCTGGGCAAGGAGCCGGCTGGCGCCAAACTTTACGTCCTCCAGTTCCGCGCGCAGCGCCGTGACTTGGGCTTCCAATTCCGTCGCGCGCTTGACTGCCTTTTCATATTGTTGCTCTGAAGGGCCACAACTGGAAAGAAGGGTCGTAGCGGCAGCCAGGACGAGAAGTTTTCTCATTTAAGGGATCCTGAAATCATTTCATCCGCAGAGTAGCAAAACACGGGCTTTGTATCACGCCCTTGATGTGTGTTCCGCGTCAGTTTGCCTACCCCTCCTTCGCCCGGTCGCTGATCGCCTGCTGCGCCTCCTGCCAGGCGCGGATATCGGCGGGCATGGGCGGGCTTTCCAGGTCGATGCCCATATGGTGCATCAACTCCGCCGTGTCGATGGACCGGCCCCGCTCCAGGAACACGCCCTTCACGACAATGACAGCGGCCAGATGGCCGTCCGTCGCCTCGAACACATGTTCCAGGTAGATCCATTTGCCTTCCCAGCACAGGACGTGGGTTTTCAGGCGGTAGGGCTGAAACGGCTTCAACTCCCGCCGGAACCGGATCATGGCCCCGCCCAGCACCGGCGCCCATTTACGCGCCATCAGCATCTTCAGCATGCCGGTGCGGATCATCAGATCGACGCGGCCCAGGTCGGCGATGGTGAAGTACCGGCCATTATTCATATGCAGGTTCGTGTCGATATCGTTCAACCAGACACGGA
>CALRNG020000318.1:0-5027 GCA_943369495.1 Rhizobium sp. Q54 | reverse complement strand
TGGGTATCCTGGCCGCCATGCGACAGAACACGCGCACCGATTATTCCATCATGGGCGTGGCCATGGTGGGCATCACCATTCCTAACTTCGTGATGGCGCCGCTGCTGACCCTGGTGTTCGGCATCTATCTGGGCTGGCTGCCCGTGGCGGGTCTGGGTGACGGGTCGTTCCGCAATCTGGTGCTGCCCGTCATCGCCCTGTCGCTGCCGCAGATCGCCATCATCAGCCGCCTGACGCGCGGCGGCATGGTGGAGGTGCTGCGCTCCAACTTCGTGCGCACGGCCCATGCCAAGGGCCTGCCAGAACATCTGATCATCACGCGCCACACGCTGCGCGCGGCGCTGCTGCCCGTCATCTCCTATCTGGGGCCGGCCATTGCCGGGCTGGTGACGGGGTCGGTGGTGATCGAGCAGATTTTCGGCCTGCCGGGCATCGGTCGCTACTTTGTGCAGGGCGCCATCAACCGCGACTACACGCTGGTGATGGGCACCGTCATTACCTATGGCAGTCTGATCGTGCTGATGAACCTTCTGGTCGATCTGGTCTATGGCCTGATGGACCCGCGCGTCCGGTACGATTGAGGAAATAATAACAATAAAATCAACGACAAGCCAATGTTCAGCAGGGAAGGACAGGGTTCCATGCGCATCACCAAGCATCTCCGCACCGGCGTCGCCTTCGGCGCCATGATGATCCTGGCGGCCTGTGGCCAGCCGGGCGACAAGCAGGCAGCAGCGCCGGCAAAGCCGACCGTGGAGGAGGCCACCGCCTTCGTCGCCAAGGCCGAGGCCGAACTGGGCGCCGCGCGCGAAAAGGCGTCGCGCACCGCCTGGGTGCAGAACACCTATATCACGCCGGACACGCTGGCCATGGCCGCCGACAGCAATGCCGCCTATAGCGCGCTGGTGTCCCGCCTGACGGCGGAGAGCAAGCGTTTCGTCGGGCTGGAACTGCCGGCCGATGTGGCGCGCAAGCTGAACCTGCTGCGCCTCGAAACGGCCCTGCCGTCCCCCGCCGACCCGGCGCTCAACAAGGAGCTGGCCGCGCTGGACGCCAAGCTGGGTGAGCTGTACGCCACCGGCAAGGTCTGTCGCGAGGATGGCAGCGACTGCCTGACGCTGGACGAGATCGACGATATCTTCCGCAGCTCGCGCGATGAGAAGGAGCTGAAGCGGCTCTGGGCCGGCTGGCACAAGGTCGGGCAGGAGATGAAGCCGCTCTATCAGCGCGAGGTGGAAATCGCCAATATCGGCGCCAAGGAACTGGGACTGCCCGATGCCGGCACCCTGTGGCGCTCTGGCTATGACATGCCGCCTGAAGCCTTCGAGCAGGAGGCCGACCGGCTGTGGGGCCAGGTGAAGCCGCTGTACACGGCGCTGCACTGCTATGCCCGCACCAAGCTGGGTGAGAAGTACGGCACCGATGTGGTGCCGCAGGACAAGCCGATCCCGGCCCATCTCTTGGGCAATATGTGGGCGCAGGAATGGGGCAACATCTATGACATCGTGGCGCCCAAGCAGGCCGCCACCAATGTCGATGTGACGGCCCTGCTGACCAAGGCCGGCTACGACCCGGTCAAGATGACCAAGTCGGCGGAAGGCTTCTTCACGGGCCTAGGCTTTGAGCCGCTGCCCCATACCTTCTGGGAACGCTCGCAGATCACCCGACCGCGCGACCGCGAAGTCGTGTGCCATGCGTCGGCCTGGGATATCGACGATAAGGACGATATCCGTATCAAGATGTGCATGCGGGTGAACGGCGATGATTTCCAGACCGTGCACCATGAGCTGGGGCACAATTTCTACCAGCGTGCCTACAAGGCGCAGTCGACCCTGTTCCGCAACGGCGCCAATGACGGCTTCCATGAGGCCATCGGCGATTTCATCGCGCTGTCGGTGACGCCGGGTTACCTGGTGAAGCTGGGCCTGCTGGACAAGGAACCCTCCACCGAGGGCGATGTGCCGCTGCTGCTGCAACAGGCCATGGACAAGGTGGCGTTCCTGCCCTTCGGCCTGCTGATCGACAAGTGGCGCTGGAATGTCTTCAATGGCAACATCAAGCCGGAAGATTACAACAAGGCCTGGTGGGACCTGCGCACCAAGTATCAGGGCGTAGCCTCGCCCGTGGAACGCACGGCGGCGGATTTCGATCCGGGTGCGAAAAACCACGTACCGACCAGCGTGCCCTATGTGCGCTATTTCCTGGCCCGCATCCTGCAATTCCAGTTCCACAAGGCCGCCTGCGACCAGGCCGGCTTCACCGGCCCGCTGCACCGCTGCTCCATCGCCGGCAATGAAGAGGTGGGGGCGAAGTTCAAGGCCATGCTGGAAATGGGTGCGTCCAGGCCCTGGCCGGAAGCGCTGAAAACCTTCACCGGCACCGAACAGATGGACGCAACCGCCATGCTGGCCTATTTCGCGCCGCTGAAGGAATGGCTGGACAAGCAGAACGAGGGCAAGAGCTGCGGCTGGGAGTGAGGGTTTAAGGGAGAGGCGGCGATGCCCACATTGCGGCGGGAAGGGAAATGGAAACTGTCGGTCTATGGACCGGGCGACCATCCCCCGCCGCATTTCCACGTCATCGGCCCCGACCAAGACGTGATCGTGCATGCCATCAGCTTTCAGCCCCTGGGCGGGACGCTGGCCGGGGTGCCGGGTGAATTGATGAATTGGGCCAGAACCAACCAGGATGTTATCCTGGCCATGTTCCAGGCCCTGAACCCACCAAGGAGGTGATGGGATGCGTACGCCACGGATCAAGTCCGTCACCACCCTGCCGGGCTTTACAGTGCGGTTGGAGTGGGATGTCGGCCAGGTGTCGGTCGTCGATATCTCCGACATCATCGACCGGTACGACATCTTCGCGCCGATCCGGGAAAACCCGGCCCGGTTCGATCAGGTGACGATCGGGGAGTACGGGTACGACCTGCATTGGTCGGACCTGATGGAAATCCCCTGCACGCAGCTTTGGCAGCGCGCGCAGGTCCAGGCCGCGGAATAGTGTCGTAGGAAAGAGCAGACGACGATGGTTCAAGACATCACCGGCGGGGCGAAGCGGGCCTCGTTGATCGAAAAGGCGGGCGAAGATGTGCAGGGCCGTTCCCTGTGGCAGGATGCGCGCCGTCGCCTGTTTGCCAACAAGATGGCGGTGGCCAGCATGATTGTGCTGGGGATCATCACCTTCATGGCGATCTTCGCTGATTTCCTGTCCCCCCATGCCTATGACGAGGTCTATTGGGATTATATCGGGGTGGGGCCGCAGTTGGAGGGCAGCCACTGGTTCGGGACAGATGCCAATGGCCGCGACCTGTTCATCCGCACGCTCTATGGCGCCAAGGTCTCGCTGGCGGTTGGGGTCGTCACCACGCTGGTGGCGCTGATGATCGGAGTGGTCTATGGCGCCATGGCGGGATATTTCGGCGGGCGCATCGACAGCATCATGATGCGCATCGTCGACGTGCTCTATTCCATGCCGCTGATGTTCTTCGTCATCATCCTGGTGGTGGTGTTCGGCCGGCACATCCTGCTGGTCTTCGCCGCCATCGGCTGTGTCGAATGGCTGACCATGGCGCGCATCGTGCGCGGTCAGACCCTGTCGGTGAAGCGCAAGGAGTATATTGAGGCGGCTAGGGCGGCGGGTGTGTCCACGCCCAACATCATCCGCCGCCACATCATCCCCAACGTCATCGGCCCGGTCATCGTGTTCGTGACCCTGCTGGTGCCCGTCGTGATCCTGGTGGAAAGCTTCCTGTCCTTCTTAGGATTGGGCGTGCAGGAACCGATGACCAGCTGGGGCGTGCTGATCTCTGAAGGGGCGGCGCAGATGGAAAACGCCCCGCATATGCTGATCTTCCCGGCTGTCTTCCTGGCCGTGACGTTGTTCTGCTTCAATTTCATCGGTGACGGTCTGCGCGACGCGCTGGACCCCAAGGACCGCTAAGGGAACGGACAAGATGACCGCAGTATTGGAAGTCCGCGACCTGTCGGTCCGTTTCGCCACGCCCGATGGTGAGGTCAGCGCCGTCAATGGCGTCAGTTTCGACGTGAATGAGGGCGAATGCGTCGGCATCGTGGGGGAAAGCGGGTCGGGCAAGAGCCAGCTTTTCATGTCGGTCATGGGCCTGCTGGCCCGCAATGGCCGTACCCTGGGATCGGCCAAATACCGGGGTACCGAACTGGTCGGCATGCCGGTCAAGGACCTGAACAAGATCCGGGGCGACAAGATCGCCATGATCTTTCAGGACAGCATGACCGGCCTGACTCCACATCTGCGCATTGGTCGGCAGATGACCGAGGTGCTGGTCCAGCACAAGGGCATGTCGGAGGCCCAGGCCGTCAAGCGCGCGCTGGACATGCTGAACCTGGTCCGTATTCCGGAGGCGGCCCGCCGTCTGGCCCAATATCCGCATGAGCTGTCGGGCGGCATGCGTCAGCGCATCATGATCGCCATGGCCCTGCTGTGCGAGCCGGAACTGCTGATCGCGGATGAGCCGACGACGGCGCTGGACGTGACGGTGCAGGCCCAGATCCTGGACCTGATGTCCGATTTGAAGCGCGTGACCAAGGCCGCTATCGTCCTGATCACCCATGATCTGGGCACCGTGGCCGGCCTGTGCGACAAGGTGCAGGTCATGTATGGCGGCCGGTTCATGGAGACCGGTACCGTGCGGGACATCTTCTATTCACCCGCGCACCCTTACGCCGCTGGCCTGCTCTCTTCCATGCCGCGCCTGACGGAGGAGCGGTCCGAAAAGCTGTATGCCATTCCTGGCCAGCCGCCGAACCTGCAACGCCTGCCCAAGGCCTGCCCGTTCCAGGAACGCTGTGACTTCGTGCATGAGCGCTGCCGTGCCGAGCTGCCGCTGCTGCGCGAGGTGTCTGCCGGCCATGCCAGGGCCTGCCATCTGGTCAGCCTTGAGACCCCTGTTACCGACCCGGCGGCCCCGTCGCTGGTTGTCGCCTGATTGTGCGGAGTTGATGCCATGTCCAAGGAACTGCTCCGTGTCTCGGACCTCAAGGTCCATTTCC
>CALRNG020000317.1:0-5032 GCA_943369495.1 Rhizobium sp. Q54 | reverse complement strand
CAGCCGGGAATAGACCGACAGCACGGCCCGCGCGTCCAGACGCCGGACCAGCCCCTCCGTGACGGCCGCCGCCCCGATATCCCAGCCGATATGCCGGTCCAGTTCCGCAGGCGGCACGCCCAACCCGTGCAGGGCCGCGGGCACGGCCTTGCCCGCATGGTCGCAGACCAGCAGCAGCGAGCTGGAAGCATCCGGGTTCAGGATGCGGACGGGCGCCGGATCGGCGGCGGTCAGCAGGGCGGGGGAGGCGATATCCATACCTTCCTGATTATCGCAATCCCAGGTTCAGCGAAAGCCGTCAACGGATCAACCATCGCAAGATGCGGTCGATCCGGTCCCCATAGGGCGGGCGGATCAGATGCGCGGCGCTGAACCGGCTGGCCTGGAACACCGCCCGCTCGTGGCTGAAGGTCCGGAACCCGGCCTCGCCATGATAGGCACCCATGCCGCTTTCACCGACGCCACCAAAGGGCAGCGCATCCTGGGCGGCGTGCAGTAAGGTATCGTTCAACGTCACGCCGCCCGCCCGGATACGGGACAGCACGAAATCCACGTCCAGGCGCCGATGGCTGAACAGGTACAGGGCCAGGGGACGGGGCCGGCTGTTGACAATGCCCACCGCCTCCTCCAGCGCCCGATAGGGCAGGATGGGCAGAACGGGGCCAAAAATCTCCTGCCGCATGATGTCGGCTTCTTCAGGCACCTGCCACAGCAGGGTGGGGGCCAGCTTGCGCCGCGCCGGTTCCAGCGCTTCCCCCGCCGGGTTGATGAACCGGGCCTGGGCGCCGCGCCGTCTGGCATCGTCGATCAGGCCCAGCAGCCGCTCATACTGGGCTGCATTGATGATCGCCGTATAGTCCGGGTTGTCGCCAAGCCTGGGGTAAAGCCGCGTCACCGCCCGCTCGACATGCTCCACGAAGGCCGGTTCCTGCCCGGCGGGCACCAGAACATAGTCGGGCGCGATACAGGTCTGACCGGCATTCAGCAGCTTGCCCAAGGCAATGCGCGCCGCCGCCTGCTCCAGATCATGGCCGGGGCCGATGATGGCCGGGGACTTGCCCCCCAGTTCCAGGGTCACGGGCACCAGCGCGTCGGACGCCGCCCGCATCACCTGCCGCCCCGCCCCGGTGGAGCCGGTGAACAGCAGATGGTCCAGGGGCAGGTGGCTGACCGCCTGGGCCATGTCCACATCCCCCGTCACCACCGCCACCTCCGACGGGTCGAACACTTCCGCCAGCAGCCGTTCCAGCAGGCCGGTGGTACGCGGTGTGCGTTCTGAAGGTTTCAGCAGCACGCGGTTGCCAGCGGCGATGGCGGCGGCCAGCGGCACCAGGGCCAGCTGGATCGGATAGTTCCAGGGGCTGATGATCCCCACCACGCCCAGCGGCATCGGCTCCACCCGCGCCCGGCCCGGCAGGAAGGGCAAGGCCACGCCCATGCGCCGAGGCCGCATCCAGCGGTGGAAATGTCGGCGAACATGGCGGATGGCGGACAGGCTGGCATGGATATCGGCCAGCCGTGTCTCATGCGGGGAGCGGTGGCCGAAATCCTGCGACACAGCCTCCACCAGTGCCGCCTGATATTTCACCAAGGCGCGGGTCAGATGGTCCAGGGCATCATCACGCCGGTCAGCCGTCAGCCCTCCCTCCCGGCGCCAGCCGGCGCGCAGTTGCGCGAAGGCGCTGTTCAGGCGCTTGTCGGCGGCCCCCGAAAGACGGTGGCGCACCTGACCTGTCGGGAACTCAATGACGGCATCGGCCATGACGCTCCCCCCGTCCGGCTTCGGGTGGCGTCGTGCCCAGGAGAGGGCGGTGACGTCAGGCGCGCCGGAACCGCTCAATTTTCATGATGCGATAGCCCAGCGATGGCAGGAATTTCGGTTCCGCCCGGAACTTGGCATCGCGATCGGTCGTACCAGGAACAATATAGGTGCGGCCATTGGCCCATTCCATGGCCTGATCCCCGGCAATGCCGCTTTCAGCACCCCCGGTATTGGTGATCAGCACTTCCCACAGCTTGCCATGGCCGATGGTGGCACGGTCGAACATATGGAGCCGCTGTTTGGGCGCCTCTGACAGGGCGCTGATCTCCGCCTCCAGATGTGCCCGCGCATCCACGACCTCCGCGATGTCGGCGCGCAGCTTGGCCATCTCCTCGCCCACCTGGGTGCACAGGCCCTGCAGCGTGTTGCACGCCACCTGCAGCTTGTGCTGGTCCTCCTCCACGGCACGCAGGTCCCGCTGATACTGCGCCACATCACCTTCGATACGGCGCATCACCGCAGCGGCATAGGCGACGGAGACCAGAACAACCAGAATGACACCGACCTGGATCAACATCGGCCTTACTCCGCCGCGATCGCGGCCGGGCTGGCCGGCACGGCCTTGGACAGGATGAAGCCATTGTCCGGTGGGAAATTGGTCCGGACGATGCGGTTGGCATCGTCGGCATTGTCGGCCCAGACTTCGACAAGGTGCTTCACGCTGCGGAACTTGCAGTCCTTCACGACATTCTGGCCCAGCGTCAGCGTGCTGCCCAGCGTCATGGCCACGACGAACAGCCGGCGCGACCCGGAAGGGTCGTTCACTTCATGGATGACGATGTAATTGTCTTCCTTGGCGAGTTTCAACCGGCGCTGGGCATCGGCCAGCTGTGTGGCGGCGGCCTTGCGCTCCACCTCCGCCTGACGCACGCCTTCCTGACCGTCGCGATAGGTCTTGGTCAGCTCTTCCTGCTTGCGGTGCAGTTCGCGGTTCTGATCCGTCACGCGGGTGATGTGGGCGCGGCGGGAGTAGTACAGTATCTGCCGGACCAGCGCGATGCTGACCGCGCCGATGGCCGACAGGATGCCAATTACAAAAAGAACAGTATTCATTTCCAATGTGGCAATCCCGCGCTGCCGATCACACGCTGATCTGCGGCCTTGTCCAGACCAGCGAATCCTGGCGGATTATACCACCGCTGGCGGCGCTTGTCGCGGGCCGGAACCTAACCTAAAGCAATAAGGTTGCACTATCCAAGCCGCAGCCCGGCACGTGACAGCGCTGCCGGCCAGTCCTGTCCTGACAAGTAGGCCATCTCGGTTTGCCGTGCATCCACCACAGGGTCCAGCGCGGCCAGTTCCGCATCCGGCAGGGCCGGGTGGACCATAATCAGGGCGCCTTGCGGCAATCCGGAAAGGAAACGGCTCATCAGGGCCGGGAAATCACCGTCAAAACCATAGATGCCGCTGAACCCCTTGTTGGTGGGGATGGCGCGCGCGCTGGCCTGGCGGGCCAGCCCCTGCGACAGCGACGCGATGAACAGGGCCTTGGCCATTGCCACGCCGCGCCTGACAATCCGCCCCATGGGCTCGGCACAATCGCGCAACCAGACGGACTGGGGCGGATAGCGACGGGTGACGGCCTCCAGCAGCAGGGGCCGGATACCGGGCAGAAGATGCAGATGCTGATGCCCGTCGATGAAATGCGGCGCCCTGCCCATCGCCTCCTCAAACGCGTCCAGCTGCCGCCCGATCTCCGCCGACAGGTCGCGCTGCGCCGCCCCGCCCGACAGAAATCCTGCATGCGCCAGGGCCAGCCAGCGGCCCAGGCTGGGAAAGCGCCCATCGGGGCACAGGGACGGCATAGGCCCCAGCGGCGACAGGCCGCCGGTCAGTGTCAGATGCACCCCCGTCTGGAACTGGCCCGGCGTGTCCAGCAGGCGCCTGGCATCGTCGCGCCAGCGCCGGCCCGGCACCATGGCACCGGTCCCCGACAGGCGCCCGGCCCGCGCCAAGGCCAGGATGCCGTCCGATACGCCCGGTGACAGGGCGTAATCATCGGCAATGACCAGAATATTCCGTGGTGCCACCATCTGCCCGCTTCACGCCCGCATGTCTTTGCGACCGTGACCATAGCATCCAAGCGGTCAGCCGTCGTACTTAAGGTTTGGGATGGGCCGGGCCTTGTCCCATTCCTCAGCCTTCACTGCGGCGGCGGCATCGGCCACGAAAACCCAGCGCCCGTCCGGCGTCCGCTTGGCGACCGTCATGAATTTGCTGTTGCTGATGCGCGGCTGGCCATCGGGACCCTTGAACTCAAAACGGGTGATGCCGGTATCGACCGCCACATCGCCAAGCCATTTCCGCTCCAGCAGCCGGAAATCCAGTTTGGCGGCGACCCCCTTTTCGCGGGCCTGCCGCATGGGCGGCCCGAACAGTTCCATGATCCGGTCACGTCCGATCAGGGGCAGGTTGGTATCGCGACCGGACAGGTATGTTGCTTCCGGCGCATAGATGGCCGCGTAGCCATCCGCGTCCTGCGCCGCCAGAACAGCGCTGAGCCGTCCATAGACTGCGTTCACGGCCGCGTTATCGGCGGTATTGTCCGCAGCCGCCGCCGGCCCCGCGATCATCAGCGACACCGTCAGGGCCACCGCTGCCTTGCCTGAACCGATCCACATGTTTTCCATCCTGCCATATGCCTGCAAAGGGGCCGGCACTGTGGCGGGCACGGCTCAGTCCCGGCAAGCAGCATATGGTTACCGGATGGTCTCATCCTTTCAGGCCTGCAATCGACTGGCGTCCTTACGCAGCAGGCGCGCGGGTCATTTCCAGGAACACATCCTCCAGATCGCTTTCGACCATGGACAGGTCCTTCACGGCCAAACCTGCTGCCGCCATGGCGCCCAGCAGGTCGGCCACGCGGGTCTGGCTGGGCTTGTAATGGATGGTCAGGCGGCGGGGGCCTTCCAGCTTGGCGTCGAAGCCACGGAACGCGTCGGGCACTGCCGTCAGGTCGGCATCCAGCGTCACCACCATTTCCTTGCTGTCGATGCGGCTCAACAGTTTTTCTGTCGATTCGCAGGCGACGACCTGACCGTGGTTCACGATGGCGATCGTGTCACACAGCTCCTGCGCCTCTTCCAGATAGTGGGTGGTCAGGACGATGGTGGTGCCGGCCTTGTTCAATTCCCGCACATGCGCCCAAAGGCTTTGCCGCAGTTCCACATCCACGCCAGCGGTCGGTTCGTCCAGAACCAGGACCGGCGG